>DATCXA010000487.1:0-4425 GCA_036566085.1 Propionibacteriaceae bacterium | reverse complement strand
TGTTGCGGTCCAGCAGGACCACGTCGATATCATTCTTGGCAAGATGCTGGGCGCAGGTGACGCCCGCGAAGCCGCCCCCAACGATGAGCACTGTCGTATCAGCCATGGGCCATCGCCTCCTCTGGACCCCTCGCCAGCCCGTGCGGGCACGGCCGTAGAAATCGTCCAACCTTCGCTGTCAGGCACACCTCACCCCACGCGGGTGATGCCGCGGTTCGGTGCCTCGGCCAGGCTCGAGGTGTCATGATCGCGACAGTTACCGCACTGACGGCAATCGTCTTTGTGAACCCGGTGCCGTGGGCGCGCGCGCAAATGGCGTTCACCCTGGGGTTCCACATCATCTTGGTGCCGCTGGGGGTTTCCTGGGCGTTCATGACCTTGATCGCCAACTACCGTGGCATCCGGCACAACGACCGCGATGCTTTGGTTCTGGCGCAGCGGTGGTCGAAGTTCATGGCGGTGACTTTCGCGGTGGGTGCGGTCACCGGCACTGTGCTGACCTTTGAGTTCGGATTGTTGTGGCCGCGGTTCATGGGGCGGTGGGGCGAGGCCTTCGGTGTGCCGTTCGGCTTTGAGGGCTTGTTCTTTTTCACCGAGGCGATCTTCATCGCGATCTACATCTTCGGATGGCGGCGGCTCAAGCCGTGGGCGCACTTCTGGACCGGTGTACCAATTGTCCTTGCCGGGATCTTTGGCAGCATCTCGGTGGTTGCCGCCAACGCCTGGATGAACGCGCCGTCCGGCTTCACGCTGGACTCCAATGGGAACGTGATCACCGTCAGTCCGATTCAGGTGATCTTCAATGACTCCATGCCGTGGCAAGCGGCTCACATGGTCGTCGCGGCCTACTTGGTGGGTGGATTCTTGATCGCCTCGGTCTATGCCGTGGGCATGCTGCGAGGGCGGAGGGACCGCTATCACTACCTCGGGTTTGTGATCGCCTTCACTGTTGGGGCGGTGGCCGCGCCGATCCAGATCGGCATTGGTGATGGTTTGGCCCGCTGGGTGTACCAGAATCAGCCGGTCAAGTTTGCCGCTATCGAATTAGTGCCGACGACGAGTAGTGACGTACCTGAGACCTTGCTTGGTCATCTCAATGATGACGGCACCGTCACCGGCGGCATCCCGATCCCTGGCCTGGCGTCGTGGCTCTCTAATCCCAGCACCGGCAAAGCCACAGTCGTGAAGGGCCTGAACTCTGTGCCGTCCGACGAAGAGCCGACCATCCAGCAGACCAACATCGTCCATTTGTGCTGGGACATCATGGTCGGCCTGGGAACGCTGCTGTTCCTGTTGGCCGTGTGGTACGCGCTGTCTTGGATCTTCCGCCGACGCATGCCGCAGACCAAGTGGTTTCTTCGGGCGGCAGCCGTTGCCGGGCCGGCTGCAGTGATCACCTTGGAGGCCGGTTGGGTAGTGACCGAGGTCGGACGTCAGCCGTGGATCGTCTACAACCTGATGAAGGTCGAGGATGCGGTCACGGCCAACACCGGAGTGTGGATCACCTTTTTTGCCATCGTGATCTTGTACGCCCTGGTCGGCGCTACGACGATCTTGGTGCTCCGCGCCATGGGCAGACGCTTCCGCAGAACCGAAGGCTTCACTGATCAGGACACCCCATACGGTCCGAGCGCACTGGCCGAGGAGGTCTCCGCCGGGGCAGGGGAGACGGTCGGGTGAGTACTGCGGTAGCTGGAGTCCTGCTGCTAGCCGTGGTCGCGTACGCGATCTTCGGGGGCGCCGACTTCGGGGCTGGCTTTTGGGACTTGATCGCCGGCGGGTCCGAGCGAGGCGAACGTCCGCGCGACGCGATTGAACATTCCATTGGGCCGGTGTGGGAGGCCAACCATGTCTGGTTGATCTTCATTTTCGTGATCTTGTGGACATCATTCCCGGAGGCGTACGCGTCGATCACGTTGACCCTGTTCGTGCCCTTGACCATCGCCGCCCTTGGCATTGTGTTGCGCGGCGCGAGCTTCGCGTTCCGGAAATCGGTTGTCGGGCTGCGTTACCGCCGGATCTTCGGCGCCGCGTTTGCCGCGTCCTCCGTGTTGGTGCCCTACTGCATGGGAGCGATTGCTGGTGGCATTGCCTCCGGTCGGGTACCCGCTGGCGGTCAGCCCGGTGATCCAGTGCACAGCTGGATCAACCCGACTTCGGTCGTTGCCGGTGTCTTGGCGCTGGCGGCCGTGGCGTACCTCGCCGCGGTCTATCTGGTCTGGGACGCCCGCCGCCTCGCCGCGAGCGACATGACGGACTACTTCCGGCGTCGGGCGATCGTCGCTGGCGGCATCGTCGGTGTCATCGGTCTTATCGGCATCTTCGTATTGCGCGCTGATGCCCGCTACCTCTTCGACGGCCTTGCTTCGCGAGCTCTGGCACTGGTCATTCTTTCTGTAGTCTGCGGGTTCGTAGCCCTGGTTCTGTTGGTTCGCCATGCTTCCCGCGGCGCCCGCTTGCTCGCCATCGTCGCGGTCGCGTGCATCATCCTCGGTTGGGGTGTAGCGCAGTGGCCGTACGTGTTGCCGACGAATTTGACTTTCTCGGCAGCGGCGGCCCCGACAGGCACGCTCGCCGCCGTACTGGTCGTAGTAGTGCTCGCGGCGTTGATCGTGGTCCCTGGCTTCGTACTCCTCTTCGTCCTTGATCAGAAGGGTCTTCTTCCAGAGGAAGGTGTGGACGACGAACCGGCCATCGATCGCCCTACAGCCCGATAGACGATCATGTCGGATGCAGCTGGAATCATCGGCCACGGCAGCCCCAGTGACTACGCACTGTCGCCTGTCGAGCACGCCGAGCAGTTGAGAAGCTCGGCACCTAAGCTCGCCGCCCTACTGATCAGCAGCGCACCCGTTGAGCTGGCGCGGCAGTATGCGGAGGCCGACACTGAAGCGCGTGTCGCAGAGCGAACGTTCAAGCGATGGGTGCTCCGGGCCAACTGGGCCGTCCTGGCTACGGCAACAGTGAGCGCGCTGCTGATGGCTGCGGCACTGCTCGCGGGGAACTTGGGCAGTTTGACGCAGACAATTCTGATCGTGCTCGCACTCATGGGTGTCGCGGCCGGCGGGATCGCGTCGATGTCGCTGTTCCGGGTGAAGGAGGGTCGGTTACTCGAGGACTGGATGACTGCGCGCGCACGGGCCGAGACCAAGCGGTTGTCCTACTTCAGTGCCCTCGTGCACTCCTCTGTAGGGCAACCCGATCCGCAGCTGGATCTGCTCAAGTTGGAGTACTTTCGCCGCTATCAGCTAGATCATCAGCTTGCCTACTACAAAACCCGCCGATCGGGACATCGCAACTCGGCCGAACGGACCCTTAACATCTCAGCCGGATCTGTTCTTATGGCGGCAATTGCCTCTGGTGCGGCCGGCGTACTCGGTGCGCTGCGGAGTGAATGGGCTGCGCTTGGATCGCTTGCTGTGTTCGGCGCCGCGCTTCAAGCGTTCGCCGCTGCCCGCGAAGCTATCCACCAAGATCGCAGGAACGCTGAGCGCTATGACAACACCGCTCAGGCACTGCAGGGCTTACGCGAACGGCTCGACGACGTACGAGAGGGCATTGCCGCCGGATCTACCTCGGTGCTCGGTGAATACGTCGGCGCGGTGCAGGACCAGCTATCGCTCGAGCATCGGCAGTGGTTGGAGGGAGCTGAGAACATGCAGGCGGCTGTGGCGCGGTTGGAGAAAGCGCTCAGCAGCGGAGCCTCGGGGAAAGCCGCCGCATCAAGTGAAGGCGCCGACCAGTAGCTCTGACCAACTAGCTATTGCTTGGCCAGCCAGTCGGCGTAAGCCCGTGGCTTATCCGTCAGTATTTTGTCGGCGCCTGCCGCTTTTGCCTTTGCCCAGGCCTGTTCCTCATTCACGGTCCAGACGACGACAATGAGCCCAGCCTTCTTGAGCTTGGATATGTAGCCCTTCGTCGCAACGTCATAGTTGACCGCAACGGCCCACAGGTCCTCGTCAGCCAGTTGGCTTGCGGGAACCTGCTCGCTAACGAAGAGCATGCGAGGAAGATCGGGTGCCCGCTTTTTGATCTGCGCCAGTCGGTCGAGACTAGTTGAGGTGACGACGGTACGGTCGCTCAGCCCATTGCTGCGGATAACCTCGAGAAACTTCTCGTTCTGCGCCGTGTCCTGGTCAACCTTGACCTCGACGTAGACCCACGAGCTAGAGCTCGCCAAGCCCTCCATCACACTTGCGTAGGTCGAGGGCGGATAAGTCTTGCCATTCTTGGGGAACGAGCGGCAGTGCTCGCTGAGCTCTTTCCATGTCGTCTTGGAGACTTGGTAAGGCCGATCGCATCGCAAGCCCTGGGTTGCCGCCTCGTCGTGGATGATCACCGCGCGCTTGTCACTGGTCCAGCGCACATCGGTTTCCACCGCGAAACCGTCATCGGCCGCCGAGGTGAGTGACTCGAGCGTCTGCA
>DATCXA010000468.1:0-11663 GCA_036566085.1 Propionibacteriaceae bacterium | reverse complement strand
CCACTGTGTCAACCGCACACGACGTACCCCTATTCCATACCCCATTACTTGATGGCCACGAGGCGGCGCATCGGGATGGCCACATCGACCACCTCGCGTTTCTTGACGGCGTCTTCCAGATACTCGATCGCTCGCTCTACTCGCGACCAGCGTGTGTTTGGCAGATAGAGCGCCGACATCATCAACTGCGCGTCAGCTCGTGACCGAATACTGAACCGATAACGCTCGCGAGCATCCTCGACCGCGCTCATACCGTAGAGCGTCAGCGTCTTGGCAAAACCGGTGAGTTCGACCGGGCCCGGGAACTGCGGCTTGGTCCGTAAGCGGCCGTTGATCCGTGTCAGCACCCTCAGATCACTGGGAGCGAGAGGACGGATTGCTGGCGCGATAGCGGCGAGTACGCCGCCGGGGCGCAAGACCCGAGAAACCTCTTCGATTACTCGCGTCAGCGGCTGGACGACCACTAGCCCCATGGAGCTGGTGATGACATCGATGCTCTGATCTTTGAAGGGCAGCTGCAACGCATCAGCCTGAATCCACGGTCCGGGCCCACGTTCGGCAGCTAGCGCAAGCTCATGCTCGGACAAATCCAACCCGATGACCGTACGCCCGGGCTGCGCCAGCTCCCGGGACATCGGCCCTGATCCGCAGGCCAGATCAACGACGACAGTCGCCGTTGCCGAGACGGCTCTCGCCAGCCATCGATACGGGGAGTGGTCACCAGCGAAGGTCCGGGACAGTACGGCCTCGGCGATGCCGGCTCGATCTCGATGAAAATCGGCCAGGTACTCCCGCCAGTTCACGTCATCGTTGCTCACCGCGAAGCTCCCGCGGCGCCGTTAAACGCGTGAGACGAACAGGTGCGTGGATGCTTCCCGGTCTATCTCGCAGCTGGGCAAACCGTCGACGGTGAGCCTGACTCCCAGTCCCCCAGCCTCGGCGCGGACCTCGGCACCGGGCTGAATGCCAGCCTGGCGCAGAGTACCCATCATCTCCACGTCCTTTTGGATTTCCTCGCTCATCCGCTCGACGACGACTCTGATCGGAGATCCCGAACTGCTCACAACGTCCTGCAACTGCTCATTGCCGTCCCGGAACGGCTCGGTGGCCGCGGTGACTCCGAGTTCCTCGAGCCCCGGAATCGGGTTGCCGTACGGGGACATGGTGGGTGTGTTCAATAGATCCACAAGTCTGCGTTCCACATCTTCAGAGATCACGTGCTCCCAGCGGCAAGCCTCGTCGTGTACCTTCTCCCAATCCAGCCCGATGACGTCGATGAGCAGCCGCTCGGCCAGTCGATGCTTCCGCATCACTCTGGTTGCCCGGGCGCGTCCCTCCGCGGTCAGCTCGAGGTGACGGTCACCGAGAACATGTACCAAGTTGTCTCGCTCCATTCGAGCGACGGTTTGCGACACTGTCGGTCCACTTTGATGGAGGCGCTCTGCGATCCGGGCCCGGAGAGGCACAATCCCTTCCTCCTCCAGCTCATAGATAGTGCGCAGGTACATCTCGGTAGTGTCGATCAAGTCGCTCACGCTGACATTCTGCATCTTTGCGCCGACTTGTCAGAACCTAGTTGAGCTATCGGTCAACTGGGTTGTGACACGTCGGGATGGCGGGCGATCAAGCGCAACAACCGTTCCGCCTCAGCGGCCGCAGCGTCACGAGCCGGGCCAAGATAGCGGCGACTGTCAACCATTTCTGGATTTGCCGCGAGCGTCGCGCGAATCGAGTCGGTGAACACCTGATTGAGATGCGTCGCGATGTTGATCTTGGTCATGCCGGCTTCAATCGCCCGAACGAGCTCCTCGTCGGGAACGCCGGAAGAGCCGTGCAATACCAAAGGCACCGGTACCGCGGCCCGAAGCGCGGCGATCAGCTCAAGGTCCAGAGCGAGGCGCCGCTCGGTCATGGCATGCGATGTGCCAACGGCCACAGCGAGGGCGTCTACGCCGGTCGCCGCTACAAAAGCCCTCGCTTCCTCAGGACTCGTTCGCGCGCCAGCCGCGTGGACACCGTCCTTGCCGCCAATCTCACCAAGCTCAGCCTCGACGTCCAGCCCGGCATCGTGGCCCTGACGTACTACGGCGGTTGTGGTGGCAACATTCTGCCGGTACGCCATCGTCGAGGCGTCAAACATCACCGAACCGAAGCCCAACGCGATTGCTTCGGTGACCAATCCCTTCTCGGTGACGTGATCCAGGTGGACGACAACGGGCATCCCTGCGTTGCGGGCCAGCTCAAGCGTGGCCAGTCCTATCGGCGCTAAGGCTCGGTGGTAGCGCACGGCGTTCTGTGAGATCTGCAGTACGACCGAGGTCCCGGCAGCCTCGGCGGCAGCGATAAAGGCCTCGGCGTGCTCAATGCTGAAGACATTGAAAGCTCCGAGGCCGGTGCCGGAAGCTGCTGCCGGGCCTAGCACGTCGGTGAGCCGGGCGAGAGTCACCGATGCTTCATAGCACGAGCATGTTTGTGTGCGCGACCACATTCCGCAAACTCCGTTGACCCGATCCCAACCCGCGCATACCTTGGTGGGACACGGGAAAGGAGGTGGTCCGCGGAATGAATGACTGTTGGACGCGTGAGGTGACGGCCAGCTAGCCGCATCCCGACTGTGTAGAACTGGTCGTACGCGGCCGGCTAAACCACAGCCAACACCCGAACCCGCGAGTGCCGGAGTTGTCCGCCCGGCCAACATGCTTCTGCTTTGACAAGGCCTGTCCTTGGGCCCTTCCGCAGGTGCGCGTTGCAAGCTCGCGGGTTTGTACTTTGTTCCGGCCCTACGAGTCGATGATGGGCGCGAGTGCCTTCACGGTGTCGATGGTGTCCGCCTCAGCTGGTGACTTGTCGGGCCGGTAGCGCAGCACCCGCGCAAAGCGCAGCGCGACGCCTCCGGGATAGCGTGTCGACACTTGCAGCCCGTCGCAGGCGATCTCCACCACCATTGACGGCTCGACATAGACGATGTGGGCCGTGCGGCGTACCTCCAGCTCCAAGAAGCGTGCCGTCTGCCAGGTCAGCAACTCGTCAGTGAGGCCCTTGAACGTTTTGCCCAGCATGATCAACTCACCGGAGGCAGGATCTGGCGCAGCGAGGTGGAGGTTGGACAGCCAGCCCTGACGGCGTCCGTGCCCCCACTCTGCGGCGGTCACGATCAGGTCGAAGGTATGTCGCGGCTTCACCTTGACCCAGGCTGCATCGCGACGGCCGGCCGCGTACGGAGCCCGGAGGTTCTTGATCACCACACCCTCATAGCCGCGTTTCACGGCATCGGCGAACGTTTCGGCAGCTTCGGAGAGAGTGGTGCAGATCTCGCGCGGCACAGTAACCGCTTCTGGCAGCAGCTCGCGCATATGCTCCAGGCGGTCGGCCAATGGCGCATCCAGCAAATCCCGGCCGTCAACGTGCAGCAAGTCGAAGAAGAAGACTTGTAGCGGTCCTGTCTGGGCAAGTGCAGCGGCGTCGACGCTGCTCATGGTGCGGGACGCCACGACCTGGAAGGCTTCGGGACGCCCGTCGCTGCGTAGCGAGAGGACCTCACCGTCGAGCACGAGTTGATCATGAGGAAGTGATCGTGCGACCGCCACTACTTCGGGGAGGCGCGCGGTGATGTCGTCCAGGCTGCGCGTGAAGATCCGTACCTGCTCACCCGCGCGGTGCACTTGCACGCGGACGCCATCCAGTTTGTAATCGACGACCGCCGGAAGGCCGGTTTTGTCGAGCGCAGCATCCGGGCCCGGCGAGCTGGCAGCCAACATGGGTTGGAGGCCCACCCCAACCTGAAGCCCCACCGCTTGGAGCGCCTCCAGACCACCGCTCAAGAGGACCGCCGCTGCGGCCGTCGTGGAAGACATGAGCATGGCGGCTCGGCGTACCTCGACAACGGGGATATCGAAGGCAGCGGCTAGGCCTTCCTGAACTGCCGCCTCCATCGCACCTTGTCGCAGCTCACCGAATACCAGGCCACGCAGCAGATCTTGTTCGTCCGCCGTTGCTCGAGCGAGCAACGCATTGACCGCCGCGGCGCGCGCGGCCGTCGACCCGGCACCACTGAGACCGGCTACGTACTCGAAGGCGGCATCGACCTCGCCGACGGTCAGCGATGGTTCTTTTGCCGGTGGGGGAATGGACTGCAGGGATCTCCATCCCACTCCCGTACGGCGCTGCCGCAGGCTGCCAGAGAGGTAAGAGACAACAATCTCGACGTCATCTCCAGATGCCTCGCGAAGGACCTCGGCAATGAGGTCCCGCTTGGCGTTTCGCGAGCGGGTGCTGGCAAGCGCGATTCGCGTCTGGGCAAGTCGGCTCAGCAGCATGCTCGCGATTCTCCCTCTGCTCACAGACAAATCTCCGACCAATGCCGGTAACTTCAGGTGGTGGCAGACGACATCGGGCCGCAAACACAGAACGGCGCCCCGATGGGAGCGCCGTTCATCACTTGCCAGCTATGTCTTGAGCTAGGCCTCTTCGTCGGCTTCGCTTTTCTGCTCTGGTTCGCTAACCGTGGCAGCTTCTTCAGCGGAAGAGTCATCGCTCGGCTGGTCATGCTCCGCGGTCGACTCCTCCAGCTCGGTCGTGTCGTCAACGAGCGTCTCTGCCGGCCCCTTTTCAGCAGCGGGCGGCTCGACCTCAGACGCATCCGAAGCAGCCGCCGGCGGAGCCGCCGAGGTGGTCGTGGCAGTACCGGCAGTCGACTTTGCTGCTTTCTTCGCCGGTGCCTTCTTTGCCGGAGCCACGCCTTTGGCGTTGGCCTTCCTGCTCTCCTCGACAGATTCCTGAATCAGTTCGATCAGCGCCATGGGAGCGTTGTCCCCTTTACGCGGACCGACCTTGGTGATCCGTGTGTAGCCACCGTTACGGTCGGCCAGACTCGGCGCGATCTCGGTGAACAGCGTGTGCACCACACCCTTGTCCCGGACGGTGGTGAGCACCAAACGACGTGAGTGGATGTCGCCACGCTTCGCCTTGGTGATCAACTTCTCCGCCAGCGGGCGTAACCGCTTCGCCTTAGCCTCAGTCGTCACGATCCGCCCATGTTCGAACAGCTGACTGGCCAGGTTGGCCAGGATGAGCCGCTGATGTGCGGGACTGCCGCCGAGGCGGGCTCCTCTGGTGGGTGCGGGCATGTTCTCTCCGGTGCTCTGGTATACCGACTACTGCGGGGGGTTCAAGGGGGCGCCCCCCTTTCTCAATACTGTTCGGTCTCGCTGAAGTCGACGTCTTCCTCATCGAGGTCGTCGTAACGGCTGATCGCGCTCAGCGGGTCGAAGCCTGGCGCGCTGTCCTTCAGAGATAACCCCATTTCGTGCAGCTTCAGCTTCACCTCATCGATCGATTTGGAACCGAAGTTGCGGATATCCAGCAGATCCTGCTCGCTGCGTGACACCAGCTCCGAGACAGTGTGGATGCCCTCACGCTTGAGGCAGTTGTAGGACCGTACGGTCAGGTTCAGGTCCTCGACCGGCAGCGCAAGATCGGCAGCCAGCTGCTCGTCGATCGGCGACGGACCGATTTCGATGCCTTCGGCCTCCACATTGAGCTCGCGAGCAAGGCCGAACAGCTCGACCAGCGTACGGCCTGCCGAAGCCACTGCATCGCGCGGCCGGATGGCCGGCTTGGTCTCCACGTCCAAGATCAACTTATCGAAGTCGGTGCGCTGCTCGACGCGGGTGGCCTCGACCTTGTAGGTGACCTTGAGCACCGGCGAGTAGATCGAATCAACCGGGATGCGGCCGATCTCGGCGTCGGCGGTCTTGTTCTGCACCGCCGAGACATAACCACGACCGCGCTCCACCACCAGCTCCATGTCCAACCTGCCGGTGTCATTGAGGGTGGCAATGTGCAGATCCGGGTTGTGCACCTCTACTCCGGCAGGCGGTGCAATATCTGCCGCGCTTACCTCACCGGCGCCCGCTTTACGCAGGTACATCGTGACCGGCTCGTCCTCCTCGGAGGACACCACCAGACCCTTGAGATTCAAGATGACCTCGGTGACATCCTCAACGACGCCCTCCATAGTGGAGAACTCGTGAAGGTTGCCGTCGATCTTGATGCTCGTTACCGCCGCGCCCGGGATGGACGACAGCAGCGTACGCCGCAGCGAATTGCCGAGGGTGTAACCGAAGCCCGGCTCCAACGGCTCGATAGTGAACCGGGAACGATTGTCGGAAACTGTCTCTTCCGACAAGGAGGGGCGCTGTGCAATCAGCATTTCTTATCCTTCCCCGCACCACCCGCTATTTGACGGTGCGGAACCGCTGACGTATCCGACGCCCGCGGGTTACTGCTATTTCTTACTTCGAGTAAAGCTCCACGATCAATTGCTCGGAAACATCCACCACGATCTGCTCGCGTACTGGCAGCTGATGAATCAGGACGCGACCGCGCTCAGGAAATACCTGCATCCAGCCAGGCACGTCACGCTCACCGTGGGTCTCGCGGTTGATGATATGCGGGGTTTGATCTTTTACCTTGTCGGCAAGATCGATGACGTCGTGAGGGGTCACCCGATACGACGGGATGTTCACCTTCTGGCCATTGACCAGGAAGTGGCCATGCACCACGAACTGTCGGGCCTGGCGACGGGTACGCGCCAGCCCGGCGCGATAGACCACATTGTCAAGACGAGACTCCAAGATCTGGAGCAGGTTGTCACCCGTCTTGCCTTGCAGCCGGTTGGCTTCCTCGTAGTAGCGCCGGAACTGCTTCTCCAATACGCCATAGGAGTAGCGCGCCTTCTGCTTCTCACGAAGCTGCAAGGAATACTCCGACTCCTTGGTGCGTCCCTTGCCGTGTACGCCAGGTGGGTAGGGGCGGCGCTCGAAGGCCTTGTCTTCGCCGACAAGATCAACACCCAGCCGACGCGACTTCTTGGTCATGGGACCGGTATAGCGAGCCATGTTTGGTTAAGTCCTTGTCTTCTGGGCGGATCAGACGCGGCGCCGCTTGGGCGGGCGGCAGCCGTTGTGCGGAACAGGGGTGACGTCGGAGATCGCGCCAACCTCGAGGCCGATTGCCCCGAGTGAGCGGATGGCCGTCTCGCGACCAGAACCAGGGCCTTTGACGAACACGTCGACCCGCTTCATGCCATGTTCCATCGCCCGGCGCCCAGCTGCCTCAGCGGCCATCTGCGCGGCGTACGGCGTGGACTTGCGGGAACCCTTGAAACCCACAGTGCCCGCCGATGCCCAGGCGATCACATTGCCGTTCGGGTCGGTGATCGAAATGACGGTGTTGTTGAAGGTGCTCTTGATGTGCGCGTGGCCAGCTACCACGTTCTTCTTCTCTTTGCGACGCACCTTCTTGGCGGCGGTGCTGCGCCCTGCAGTAGCCATAAGTCTTTAGCTTCTCCTGATCTTGGCCTCGGAACGCCGGAGCGTTACTTGGCCTTCTTCTTGCCGGCGACGGGTTTGCGCGCGCCCTTGCGGGAGCGGGCATTGGTGCGCGTGCGCTGGCCGCGTACCGGCAAGCCACTGCGGTGACGACGTCCTTGGTAGGAACCGATCTCGACCTTGCGCCGGATGTCGGAAGCGACCTCACGACGAAGATCACCTTCAATCTGATAGTTGGCCTCGATCCAATCGCGAAGCGCCACCAGGTGCTCGTCGGTCAGCTGATGAACCCGAAGGTCACCACTGATCTGGGTAGCCTCCAGGGTTTGCAAGGCGCGGGTCTTGCCAATGCCATAGATGTAGGTGAGGGCGATCTCAAGGCGCTTGTCGCGCGGGAGGTCAACCCCGATAAGGCGTGCCATTAGGTCAGTACCTTTCGTCTGGTCAACGCCGGCCTATCTGGCTTGCGCCCAAGCCAGGGCGCATGACGTCGCGGAGGTGTCTGGCGTGATGCGTCCCCAGCTGCCTTTTGATCAGGTGCAACGACTTGATCACCGGGGCCCCGGCCTCCGACCGAGGGTGTATCCGGGGCTTCGTCCCGGATTTGCGATCACACTTTTCTGAACTTTTGGAAGCTGCTCGCGCTATACCAGCGCTCGCAGCTTGATTGGCCTTGCTGTTGTCGCGGGCTAGCCTTGCCGCTGCTTGTGCCGCGGATTTTCGCAAATCACCATTACGCGACCGTGCCGGCGGATCACCTTGCACTTGTCGCAGATCTTCTTGACGCTCGGCTGGACTTTCATCGAGCTTCTTTCTGAACTTAACGTCGGCAAGCGGGAGCAGGCCGACGACGTGGATGGTTTGCGAGTTGGTCACTTGTGCCGATAAACGATGCGCCCGCGGGTCAAGTCATAGGGAGAGAGTTCGACGACTACTCGGTCGGCCGGCAGAATGCGGATGTAGTGCTGCCGCATCTTGCCACTGATTGTGGCGAGCACCTTGTGACCATTCGCCAGCTCAACGCGAAACATCGCGTTGGGCAGTGCCTCGACCACGGTGCCCTCCAGCTCGAGCGCGCCCTCTTTCTTCGCCATAAACCTCTAACTTGATTCCGCGTACACTTCACCGATCGGCCAAAGATGGCCAGCCGATGAGTCTACGCCAGGACCTCGCCTTACCCAAATTCCTAGGCGAATTTGAGGCCGCGTTCGAGTCGCTCCCGATAGAGGTCAACGCTCTCCTTGAGAGCCTTGAGGATATACGGCGGAAACTCCATACCCTGCCGATGCGCCCACAACAGCCGATTCTCCACCCGTCCGACCTCGCGCGCGTATCCCTCAAGATCATCGTCCAGGCCGAGATCGGCCATCACTCGGCCCATGTCAGCCTGGTATCGCCTCATCCGGTTCGTGCCGACCATGTGGTAGGACTTCTCCCGCATCACCCTGGTCAGGAAGAGCTGCCACGGCTTGAGCACCTTGTCCTGGATCATCGCAGTTGCCGACATCTGGTAGAAGGCGAAGTGTCCCGGCTCCTGCTGCTTGATCGGTGTGATGATCGTCTCGGAGATGGCGGTCTCGCCCAGCTCCTGCATGCCTTTGTTGATCTTGTTATAGGCAAGCACTGCTTGACGTTCGGTGCTGGCACCGGTAAGGAAGTACATCAGCTTGGCGATGTCCTGAATGGGCCTCAGGTGAGCTAGCGCTCCCAAGATCTTGATCCCGAACGACACCTCCAGCTGCGGTTTTGCTGCCGTCCTGCCAAGATCTTGTTGCAGTCGGTCCAAGATCAGCCCGTGCTGGATCTCTTGCGGCTGCCAGACATCTGCGTAGAAAGTCTTGTTGGTCTCGTCAACTTCAGGCAGCAGGATGAGCAGTTCCAACACATTGCGATCAACTTCGAGCTCTACTCGGGCGAGATAGTCGATTACGTGCCCGAATCTCTTGGCTACGAGTGATGGCCGCTTGATCGTCCGATCGACCGAATCCAACGGAATCGGCGGATAGTGCTCGCCCAGCCGTTGCACGTGCTCAGCGATCTTCTGCTGAGTGATGTGTTGCCGGGGCACAGTCGCCATTTTAGGTATCCATCGTGGGGTCAAACGTTATCGGAACTGTGTCGAGTACACAGTTAGGGTAGCCATACCAAACAGCAGTTGGTCAATCCTCGAACCATATTCGGAGCGCACAGCCCGATGGGTTTGGTGGCGCCCCCGTCACGCCGCTTGGGAAGAGCTCAGTCCTCCGCGCTAGATCAACAGGACGAGCAAGATAGCAATGATCAGGACGGCGGCAGCGACGCCCCCGATCACGATGGCGGTCAATCGTCCCGGTGGCCGTGATTCTGACAGCTCGCCCGGCTGTCCGTCGGAGCTTGCGACGATCGCTGGGCTGGAATAAGTCGGCAGCGGTGGCAAGCCCTCAACGACTGGCACAAGTTCGCCGAGCCGTTGCGCCGCGAACAGCAGATCAAGGCGGCCCTGATAGTCCTCCTGCTGCAGCGCCCCCGCAGTGTAGGCAGCATTGAGTCTGGCGTTCAGCCGATCGCGCTCGGCGTCGCTGACAGGAGCATCAGGCTTGCTCCGGTACGGCGACGAAATCGGCAGGTTACTGCTCACCTGATCCAGGCTACCCGGGCACCTGCTGTCCTTCTGCAGCCGAAGCCGCCAGACTCCTCTACATCGACAATGTGATGCGCCTGACATCGGCTCTGCAGTAGGGCTTGCTCCTATTTGCCGTAAACCTCAGGCAGCCCGAACCTCTCAAACAGTGACGTGTCGAAGAAACAGCCGACGTGTGACACGCCTTTTTCAGTCAGAGTCAGCACTTGCAGCTGGAAGGCCTGGTGGGTGCCATCGGGCTGCTTCATGTACAACGCGAGCGCTGGCTGCCCGTTCGCCGACGTCGGCACCATGATTTGGTCTCCCGGCGCTTCGGCCGGGCAATGCGTCTCGATGAGGTGGCCAATGGCTTCCGACCCTTCGTACCAGCCGACGTACGGCGGCATCTCCCAGACAGCGTCCTTCGCAAGCAGCTCGACGATGCGCTCGACGTCGTAGTTCTCGAAGGCGGCGACGTAGTCAGCAAGCAAACTCTTGGCATGCTCGTCGTCGAGTGCTTGGTCGGGATTCTCCGGATCGAGCTTGTGCACCTGAGCTCTGGCGCGCTGCAGGCTGCTGTTGACAGCGGCCGTTGACATGTTCAACAGTTGTGCTACCTCGCTGGCTTGCCACGCCAGCACGTCCCGCAAGATCAAGATCGCCCGCTGCGGCGGCGTCAGATGCTGCAGAGCGGCAATAAAGGCCAGCCGGACACTTTCCCGATCGACAACCTCCGCTGCTGGATCATCCACCGGACCGCCCCAGACCACCGAGTCCGGAACCGGCTCCAGCCAGGGCACCTCCGGTCGAGAATCCAGCGAACCGTACGGATCTGAGCTGGGCTGTCCCAGGCCCGTTGGCATCGGCCGACGCCCACGGCCGTCTAATGCGGTGAGGCAGACATTGGTGGCGATCCGATACATCCAAGTACGCACCGATGAACGGTTCTCGAAGTCACGAAAGCCGCGCCAGGCTCGCAAGTAGGTCTCCTGAACCAGGTCTTCCGCGTCGTGAACCGAGCCCGACATCCGATAGCAATGGACAGTCAGCTCCCTGCGCAACGGCTCAACCAACGACGCAAAGACATCGTCATCTACGGCAACAGTCATGCCTGCGAACCTACCCCGTGCCGCTGACCCATTTCTTGGGAGCTACACGCGACGAATCCGCTGCCGCTCGAAGCTGTAAGCCCGTGTGGTGTGCGGCGAAGGCCAGCAGATCCGCCCATTCCGCCGCAACGAGTGCAGTTGGCTTCCCGAGTCCGTGGCCCGTCGAGACCTCGATCCTTGTCAGGATCGGCTGTTCACCGGCCTGGGCGTGCTGCAATGTGGCCGTGAACTTGTGGCTGTGCAGCGGCACCACGCGGTCGTCGTGGTCGCCGGTCAGCACCAGGGTGGCAGGGTAGCTGGTGCCGGGCCGGACATTGTGCAGCGGGGAATACGCCAGCGCCTGGGCAAACTGCTCGGGATTGTCAGGATTCCCGTAGTCGGAGATCCACGCCGCGCCGATCGTAAACAGATGAAAGCGAAGCAGATCCAACACGCCGACGGCTGGCAGCGCTACTGCGGCCAGATCAGGACGTTGCGTCAGCACGCCTCCGACCAGCAAACCTCCGTTGCTGCGGCCGTGCAAGGCAAGTTGCTGAGTCGTCGTAATACCGGTCTGTTTCAAGTCCTCGGCGACCGCGACAAAATCATCGAAGATATTCTGCTTGGAGGCGAGGCGGCCGGCTT
>DATCXA010000463.1:0-14034 GCA_036566085.1 Propionibacteriaceae bacterium | reverse complement strand
GCCGGTCGCGGACCGGGTCTAGATCACTCTCGGCTTTTGCCTGCTCCAGTTCCAGATCTGAGATCGCGGTCTCGGCCGCCACGAGATCTGAGGCCAGCACCGCTCTCTCGGTTTGCAGCCTGGCAATCGCCGCATGCAGTGGCAGCGTCTGGCGCCGATGGTTGAGTTGGGCGAGAGTTGTGTCGACGATTTGCAGGTCTAGCAGGCGCAACTGCGCACCCTTGTCGGCCCTGATTGCCCTCATCCTCCTCAGTGCTCCGGGGCGCTGGTACGCCCGCGGCACCACCCTACTGACCGCTCATTGGGCAGGGTCAGGGCCGGTTGATCAGCACGATTGCCTCGCTTGGGCTCACATTGCGGATTTCCACATAGCCGGCGCCTGATGGGGGCGGCGTACGGCTGCCTGACTGCCGACCGGATGATCACCCGGGGCTCCCCGCTGGCCTCCGCCGAGTTCATGATCACGGTGAAGACAGAATCCGGCGGATTGAGTTGGGCATCGACAATATTGCTGCCGACGCGGCAAGTCGAGAGCTGCCAGGGTGTCATCGATAAGCCCATCAGGATTCCTTACGCCTTCTCAGGGGCGGGCGTTCCACCGTTCGAGAGCCGACTTCCCTCTGTCTTCACCCAGTATCGACACGGTGCCCGTGTCGAGCGGAAAGTGCACGCCCGAGCTCAAGTCGAACCCGAGCCAGCGCATCGTCAGCGCCCGGAGCGCATGACCGTGACCGAAACAGATCGCCTGATCAACGCCTGATTCGCGGACCCGAGCGACCACTCGGTCGAGCCGGCTGGCAACCTCTGCAGCCGTCTCGCCACCGGGAACCTCGCCGTTCCAAATCGTCCAGCCCGGGACAGTTTCCCAAATCTCCTTGCTGGTCTTGCCCTCGTAGTCGCCGTAGAACCATTCGGCAAGGTTGTTGTCGATCTCTGGTTCATACTCGCCGACAAAGCCAGCTAGCTCCGCGGTCTCGCGGGCCCGTCTGCGTGGGCTGCTCAAGATCAGCTGGAAATCTTGGGGCGACAGGTGTCCTCTCAGGGCACGGGCGAGCTGCTGGCCATTTTCGGTAAGTGGCAGGTCGGTAATCGAGGTGTGACGGCCGGACCGACTCCATTCGGTCTCGCCATGGCGTACCAAGAACAGACGTGTCGGCATGCGGCTTACCGTACCGTCGCGCCACCTTCTTCTGACAAGTCGCGCGATCAGGCAGGTGCCACAATGGCACCTGTGAGCGATCGCCAACCGCAGTTGCCAAACCGCCAGATCCCTTTCTCAGATGCATTCAAGCAATTCATCGTTAAGGGGTGGGCGGCGCACCCTAAAGAGTTGCCAGATCAACTTGCTGCTGCCGGGCCCGCTCGCCAGCGTCGGGAACGGATCAGTGCTCAATTTCCCGGCGAGCGGTTGGTCGTTCCGGCCGGCGGCCTCAAGGTGCGCTCTAACGACACGGATTACCGGTTCCGTCCGCATTCGGCCTTCGCACACCTCACCGGTCTTGGCGCCGATCGCGAGCCGGACGCCGTGTTGGTGCTGGAGCCAACCGATGCCGGCCATGACGCGACGCTGTATTTCAAACCTCGAGCACCTCGGGACTCCGAAGAGTTCTATGCCGACAGCCGCTTTGGCGAGCTCTGGGTCGGCCGCCGGCTTTCGCTGGAAGAGCTGAGCGCGCTGTGTGGGATCCCCTGCGCATCTCTCTCGGAGCTGCCGGCTCACCTGCACAAGGACAGCGAGACGACCCTCTTACGAGTTCTGTCGCCGGACTCGGATCCAGAGATACACAAGATCATCGAAGAAATCCGCGGCTCCCAACACGGTGCTGAAGATGATCAAGGGGTGGTGGCGACGATCGAGGAATCCGATCGGGAGTTCGCGGTCGCGCTCAGTGAGCTGCGACTGGTCAAGGACGCCTTTGAGATGGGGCAGATGCGACAAGCCTGCGAACAGACGGCGATGGCCTTCGAGGCGGTTGTGGCGGCTCTTCCCGAGGCAGTACGGCGGGGCCGGGGCGAACGCTGGATTGAGGGCATCGTCGGCCTACACGCTCGGCATGTCGGTAACGCCGTCGGCTATGACACCATCGCCGCCGCCGGCGACCACACGTGCACACTGCACTGGATTCGTAACGACGGTGAGCTGCATGAAGGTGAATTGCTCTTGCTGGACGCCGGTATCGAGTTGGATTCCCTCTATACGGCAGACATCACCCGTACGGTGCCGATTGGCGGGACCTTCAGTGATGAGCAGCGGATGGTCTATGACGCCGTTTACGAGGCCCAGCAGGCGGGCATTGCTGCGGCCCGTCCGGGAGTCAGGTTCTCTGAGGTCCACAAGGCTGCGATAGAAGTGATCGCTCGACACCTGGACGGCTGGGGACTCTTGCCGGTCAGCGTGGAGGAATCGCTTGGCGAGCAAGGTGGACAGCATCGGCGTTGGATGGTGCACGCAACATCCCACCATCTCGGCATCGACGTGCATGACTGTGCACAGGCCCGGCTGGAGAACTATCGGGAAGGCATCCTGCAACCGGGCATGATCATCACCGTCGAGCCCGGACTGTACTTCAAGCCTGACGACGAGCTGGTTCCAGAACCGTTGCGTGGCATCGGCGTTCGGATCGAAGACGACATCTTGATCACTTTCGATGGCAATGAGAATCTTTCGGGCATGCTTCCGCAGAGCAGTACCGAGGTAGAGGCCTGGATATCGAGGATCTGGGAAAGGGCTTAGTTAGCTAGGGCTCCAGTCGGAGCGCAGCCGCTATTCGAGCGCAGTCGCTATTCGAAGGCGGCGGCGCGGGCTCCGGGCATCCCTTGCAGCATCTCGCGTGCTTGAGCGGCAACCTTGTGCTCGCACAGCACCTCATACTTTGTCGCAACGGTTTGAGTCACCGATGTGAAGTCACGCCGTCCTCGGCTCATCGCGTACGCCGCAGCGCTGAAGCCGATGCCAAGGGCGACACCGATCGCCAGGGAAACCAACAGCAGCAGCAAGATGCTCGCCGGCCGAGTAAAGATCAACATCACCAGACCGACGAGCAGACCAGTGGAGACGCCTGATTGCAAGCCCTGGGTAATCACAGTGCCCCAGTTGCGCCGGCCAAGAACCCGCTCCACCGATTTGAGATCGGTGCCGACGATGGCCAGATTCTGCACCTCGAATTTCTGGTCCGCCAGGAAGTCGACAGCCTTCTGCGCATCGTCATAAGTGCTATAAATCCCGACCGACTGGGGGAACTGCAGCTCGAAAAGCGAGCCGAACTGCCGTGGCGGCATAGCCATCGTGTCCTCCTGAGGGGTGGCTCTCCTAATTTACTCGTTGGGGCTATCGACCAGCTGAGCGTTGAGCTGCGAACGTCGGCATTGCGCGAGCAGCTCTAGTGCACCGTCAAATGTCGTGCCGCGTGAACACGCAGAACTCATTGCCTTCTGGGTCAGCCAGGACGTCCCAGCCAATCTCGTCGTCCCGGCTGCGGAGCAGTCTGGCACCCGCCGAAATGACGTTCTGAGTCTCGCCCCAGACGTCCCAATGCACGCGGTTCTTGACGGTCTTGGGCTCGGGAACCCACTGGAAGACCATCGCCCACGGCATCCCCGGTGCTCCATCAATCCAAGAGAATCCGCGATCCGGGTCGTGGCAGACCTCGCAGGCATAGCGTTCTGCCCACCACGACGCGATCCCAGCAGGATCAGCCGAGTCGACAACTACTTCATAGACCCGATAATCGGGCAGCGATTGAGGATCTCGAACAAAGGCGCACAACTCGCCCCCCTCGGGGTCAGCTAGCACTGTCCACGGCTGCGTCTGGTCAAGGATCGTTGCACCAAGATCGATCAGGTCGGAGACAGCCGCCACATGGACATCGATGTGCACCCGCTGCTTGACGGTCCGTGGCTCAGGCACCTTGTTTATCCAGATCGTGTGTTCGGCGACATCATCAACCAGCCGAAAGTCACCGCCACTAGGCTCGGCGCGCAGCCCGAGTGCGGAGGCCCAGAAGGCCGCAAGAACGTCCGGATTGACCGCGTCGATGCAGAGGTCCTTGAAGCTGATCGTCTCGGCTGCTGCCATGTCCAGACCATAGCTGATGTGATCATTTGGGAGCCCGCGTGCTAGATGCGCTCAGCTTGTGAAATTTGCGCCCTTGGCAGGCGCCGTCCTGAGCTTGTCGAAGGGGCTCAAAGCACATCGCGCAATGCCGACGCTCGCAGCTCAGTGAGTTTGGGAGCTGCTCGCGCAATGCCGACGCTCGCAGCTCACGGGATGGCGGCGTCAAGGCTGTGATAATCAAAGCGTGGCAGCGAGCGCAACCTCGGTCTTCATTTCACGCATCCGGGGCCTGCCAGTCCTCGACAGCGCCGGGGACCAGGTGGGCAAGGTGCGTGATGTTGTCGTGCAGCGCCGAGCTGCCGGCCGGGCGCCACGTGTCAAGGGCCTGGTAGTGGAGCTATTCGCACGGCATCGGATCTTCGTACCGATGCCTCGGGTTCGCAGCATCGACGGCTTTCAGGTGGTCATTACCGGCGTCGTCAACACGCGCCGCTTCGAGCGCCGGGAATCCGAAATGCTGGTGATCGACGACTTGTTCGACCTGACTGTGGAGCGCAGCGATCATCCAGGTTCCTCGGTGATCTTCGACGTGGCAATGCGGCCGGTGCGTTCGCACGACTGGGAGCTGTCGCAGGTGGCACTGCGCGAAACCGGCAGTCGTCGACGGTTCGGCCGGCGTGGCCATGTCACCATCGTGGACTGGTCTGCGATCAAGATCTTCGGGTTCGATCGCGCCCAAGGTACTGACCAACTGTTGGCGCAGATGGAGGACATGAAAGCCGCCGACATCGCGCGCGAGCTACATGAGATGTCGCGGGAGCGACGAGCCGAGGTAGCCTCCGCGCTCGATGATCACAAGCTGGCCGACGCACTGGAAGAGCTGCCAGAAGACGAGCAGGTGCAGTTGATCTCTGAACTCGATACCGAGCGCGCCGCCGACATCTTGGAAGAGATGGATCCAGACGATGCGGCTGACTTGATCGCCGAGCTGGCTCCGGAGATGGCCGAGGTGCTGTTGGCTCGCATGGAGCCCGAGGAAGCCAAGGATGTTCGGCGGCTGCTTAGCTACGCCGAATCCACCGCCGGCGGCATGATGACCCCAGAGCCGGTAATCGTGCCGCCTGATGCCACCGTTGCCGATGCACTGGCTCGAGTCCGTGACGAAGAGCTCACGCCAGCACTCGCCTGCATGGTCTACGTCTGTCGACCGCCCTTGGACACTCCGACCGGTCGCTTCGTCGGCGCTGTGCACTTTCAGCGGCTGCTTCGGGAGCCTCCTTCGACGTTGGTCTCAGGCTTGATCGATACCGAGCTGGTGACCCTAACCGACCAGGCGAACGTGAATGAAGTAAGTCGCTACTTCGCGACGTACAACCTCGTCAACGCTCCAGTGGTAGATGCTGATCATCGGTTGATCGGTGCGATCACAGTCGACGACGTACTTGATCACATGCTGCCTGAGGACTGGCGCGGCATCGAGCTGGACGCAGTCTCGACCAAGCCGCCGGAGGAGGGAGCGGTCGCCCATGGCTAGGGCCGTGCGGGAGGCCGAGCGGCTCGACGAACCGGGCAGGCGCAAGCGCTCCACGATTCCGACGATCAAGGTCGATCGCGAGGCTTTCGGCAAGTTTGCCGAAGCGTTTGCCCGGTTCATGGGGACCGCACGATTCCTGTTCGGCATGACGGTGGTCATCGTGATATGGATCCTCTGGAATCTGCCGTACGGCCCGCCTCGGCCGCGCTTCGATGAGTATCCGTTCATCTTCTTGACGCTGATCTTGTCGCTGCAGGCCTCTTACGCGGCGCCGCTGATCTTGTTGGCGCAGAATCGCCAGGAGGCGCGCGACCGCGTCATCGCGGACCGGGACCGCGACCAAGCGGCACAAAGCCGCGCTGACATGGACTTTCTGGCACGTGAGATCGCAGGACTGCGAATGTCGGTCGGCGAGTTGGCGACTCGCGATTATCTCCGCTCCGAGCTAAGGGCTGAGCTACGTGCCATGCTCGCCGAACTCGAGAGCGAGGATGGTGTACGCGAGCCCCGCCGCACCTTGACTGGTGACCGAGACTGACCGCGATACCGCGCCCTGAGGTTGCCGACGAGCCCTTCGACAAGCTCGGCGCGGATGCTCTCGCCTAGGCTGGGTGCGTGCACGACCACCAATCCAGCCGAATCTCGGAACCCTCCACTGCTGAGCATCCTCTTGTGCCTCTAATCCGTCAGGCACTGCAGCGGGTGGATGATCCGGAGATCCGCCGGCCGATCACCGACCTCGGCATGGTTGACGGAATCGACGTTGACACCGAGGGACGAGCACGGATACGGGTATTGCTGACCGTGTCCGGTTGCCCGATGCGTGACACCCTGCACCGCGACGTGACCGCAGCGGTTGGTGCGGTGTCCGGAGTTGCGTCGGTCGATGTCGAGCTGGGCGTGATGTCTGATGAACAGCGTGCGGCACTGCGCGATCTGCTCAAAGGCGGCCAGGCTGAGCGGGAGATTCCCTTTGCCCGGCCGGACTCGCTGACCCAGGTCATCGCGGTCGCCTCAGGCAAAGGCGGCGTCGGAAAGTCCTCCGTCACGGTGAACCTAGCCCGGGCGCTTGCCGCCGCCGGACATAAAGTCGGGATCCTCGACGCCGATATCTACGGTCACTCGGTACCTGCCATGCTCGGCGTCGCTGACGCCCGGCCGACGGCCGTCGAGGACATGATCATGCCGGTGCCGGCCCGCGGCCTCAAAGTGATCTCGATTGGCATGCTGAAGCCGCGGCGCGATCAAGTAGTTGCCTGGCGTGGGCCCATCCTGGACCGGGCGCTTACTCAGATGTTGGCGGACGTCTACTGGGGGGATCTGGACTTTCTCCTCATTGATCTGCCACCAGGCACTGGCGACGTGGCCATTTCACTGGGCCAAAAGCTGTCCAACGCCGAAGTGCTAGTCGTCACTACACCGCAGGCCGCTGCGGCTGAGGTCGCTGAACGTGCGGGCACCATGGCGTCGATGATGAATCAGCATGTGATCGGCGTCGTGGAGAACATGTCGCACCTGATGATCACCTGTCCTGATTGTGGCAAGGTCCACAGCTACGACATCTTCGGCACCGGCGGCGGCACCAACGTCGCGAGCGCACTCAGTACTCGTCTTGGTTACGCCGTACCGCTGCTGGCGCAGATACCGCTGGATCCGCAGCTGCGTGCCTCCGGTGACTCTGGCGTACCGCTGGTGGAGGCCGACGGCGAGCAGCCCGCGGCAGTTGCCCTCAACTCTCTGGCCGACATGCTCGGAAAGCGCGGCCGCAACCTGCTTGGCAAGCAGCTGGGGCTCGCTCCGGCAGGCCGCTAGCTGTCCGAGTTCAGGTCGCTTCCAGATCGAACGGGGTCAGTGCTCGGGATCTTGACGATCCGTTCACTCCATCCTGCGGCCCGCCAGCACCGTGATCCGAGTTGATCGTCTCCCTGATCTCGGTAGGGGAATTCGTAATCGTCTTGCCAACGTCGCTGACCTGGGACTTCACATCGGCGATGATCGGCTCCACGTCGTCGAGCAGGTGCTTCTGAACAAAAGCCTTGGGGTTCAGGTCTCGAAAGTCGACGTTCTCGAACTCCGGCCCTAACTCCTTGCTCAGTTGCTGCTGAGCACTGCCGGCCACTGTCCGCAAATAGCGCACCAGCCTCGCCGCCTTACGAGCGAGGTCAGGCAGCCGCTCCGGCCCGAACAAGATCACCGCGATCACCAAGAGCAAAACGAACTCAGGCGCATTGATGTCGAGCAGCAGCGGGGTCACGCTTAGCCTTCCTTGCCGCCGAGCGTGACGCGGGCCTGGGCAGCGGTAGATCCCCGAACATAGTCCAGGACGACGACGTCGCCTGGCCGATGGGTGCGTACGCTGACGATCAGCTCCTCCATGGTGTTCACGGTCTGGTTGTCGATCTTGGTGACGAGATCCTTGGCTCGCAGTCCTGCCTTGGCAGCTGGCCCCTGAGCATCGACCGCGGTGAGCTCAACACCTGATGGGGCGTCCGCCACATTCGCTCCAATCACCGGGTAGGTCGCCTTACCATTCTTGATCAATTGATCTGCGATGGTGGCCGCCTGGTTGACAGGGATTGCGAAGCCCAGGCCGATATTGCGGCTGGCCCCGAAGGTCAAGATCGCGGAGTTGACCCCGATCACCCGGCCGCCCGCATCGACAAGCGGACCGCCGGAGCTGCCCGGATTGATCTGGGCATCGGTCTGAATGGCATTGATGTACGCGGTCGGAGCGTCGGCGTCACTGGTCTCGGTGACGATCACGGGACGGTTTCGAGCCGAAACAATGCCCTCCGTGACGGTGCCGGACAGGCCCAGGGGCGAGCCCAGTGCGAGCACTGGCTCGCCGACTTGGACATGCTCGGAATCACCGAGCTGGATTGGCTCTATCGATCCCGCGCCACTCGCCTTGATCACAGCGATGTCGTACGAGGCGCTGCGGCCCAACAGCACGGCGTTGACCCGACGCCCGTCGGAATAGATGACTCGGATCTTCGATCCGTCGGCCGCTCCGGCAACCACATGATTGTTGGTCACGATGCGGCCCTCCCGATCGATCAAGAACCCCGATCCGGTCCCTCGACCGACCTGAATCATCACCGTCGCGGGTAGTACGCGCTTGGCAATTTCAACGGTGTTCGCGCTGGGCGGCGGAGGGGCCACCGGCGTACGTGTTACGCCGGGCTCCGCGGGACTAGCTGTCGTGGCTGTCGGCGAAGAAGTACGCCGAGCAAGTGCGGCTCCCCCATAGCCGGCGGCGCCGCCAATGACCAGCGCGGTAAGTGCCGCGACAGCAATAACGGAAGCCGAAAGCGCACGACGTCGATTTCCTGGGAGGCGACTCGTACGCCCTGCAGTCGGCATCGAGGATCCGCCAGCGCCGGACGGGCCCCCAGGGTATGCCGGCTCACCAGCCGGCGGTGGCCAGCTAAAGGCACTCGATTCAAAAGTGGGAATGGGTTGATATGAGTTGTCGGTGGCTGGAGTCGTGGGCGGCGGCTCGCCAAAAAAACCGACGACGCGTGTGTCAGACGGTTCGCCTTCGGCCTCACCGGCGGGGCGGTCCTCATCCACCACGTACTAACCCTTCACATCGGCCAGAATCCTCGACCATCCAGCTTTAATGCGGCCAAGCGTAGTAGGCGTCTCCGCCCCACTATGGGGCAGCGAGGCCACGGCGCCGGCAAGCACACCAGAGTTTCCATCGGTAACCAAGGTGAAGACCACGTCACCGGACTGCCAAGTCGCCACAGTCGATGCACCCCGACGCACATAGGCGCCCAGTGTCGCATCCCAAGCCGAACCTTGGGGCGCTGCGGCCAGCCGGCCGCTCTGCTCAACAACACTGACCGTCGCAAGCCCGTCGCTGTAAACCATGTGCACGGTCTCAGGGTTGCCAACCCGGTCGCTTCTCAATCGGACCAGCGACAACCCAGCTAGCTTGCGGGGGCAGGACCATCCCGCAGCGGCTAGGTCGGCGGCAGACGAAAGCGTCAGAGAGGTATTGGTTCGAGGCACTGCCAATCGCGGCGGCAGATGCTCGAGGATGCTGTTTGCGCGGCTGACGGCTACGGAGCTGAAGCCGAACGAAAGTTCGACTGATCCGTTTTTGTCGTAGGTCTCTTGCCAGAGGACCAGGCCAGTAGCGTCGTCGATCCACCAGCGCGCGGCAGACTGTCCGTCACGGGTAGCTGTCACCACCGTGGCAGTGCGGCCGGCCACCCTCGACCCACGGATACCGGCGACGCGGTAATTGCGCTCGAGCAGAGTGAGCAGCTCGTCATTGACGACTCGCGACGAGATGAGCGACGGTGTGAATTCATTGAGCAGTTGCTTACCTGTCGGGCTGTTGACCATGATCTGGCTGCCCTGACCGGCGCGAGTCTCGACGTCGATCTGGGCCACAATGGTGACGCCATTTCGGTAGGCCGCGAACGATTGGCGGCCGGAGTAGCTGATCGAATGGGCGGCATCGGCGGCCCGCTGCATGGTTGTTCGCGCCTCCGCAGCCGTCATCGTTGGGCCGCTGGGGGCCGTCGAGACATCGAGCCGCGGTGACTGTTCGATCGATCGGGGACCAGTAGACAGGGGGTTGGAGTCAGCCAGCATGACGGCATTGAGCGAATCGCTAGCCAACGGGAACTGTCCCACGCTCGAGGAGAATGCCGCCTGTGCCTCACTTGTGGGGTCGCTGATTGCTGCAAGGCTCGGCGCAGCGGCGTACCCCACAACACCCATAGCTGTGATCGTCGCTCCAACGGCCACAGTGGCGGCCGCGATGCGCAGCTTGACTGTCCGACGACGACTGGGGAGGCCCCCGGTTGTCCGAGCACGAGATGACGGGGCCCGCCGGAATGGCCGCGTCCATAGCGGTGCGTATGAGTCTTGGCCGGCGATCGAGACAAGGCGTACCGATAGGTCCGTTGGCGTGGGACCAGGTTGAGCCTTCGTTCGGTTGAGAAGCTCGCGTACCGCCCGCAGATCCTCGATGTCGCGGCGGCAATCAACGCAGTCGACAAGATGACTCAGTAGCCGTTCTCGATCGGTGTTGTTGAGGGCCCCGTCGACAAAAGCCGATCGCAATTCGGCGAGCTCAGCGCAGGGCGCCTTCTTCACGTCGACCTCGCAGGCTCCAGACTTCCCAACTTGGAGCTCGCCCCCGACTTGGAGGCAACACGGTCGGGAATTTCGCCGGACTCGACCTCAACACCCAGATATCGCAGCCGTTCCCCGGTGGGTCTGCGATGCGCCAGAGCGGAGCGCAGTTGGGCTCGACCGCGATGAATTCGACTTCGCACAGTTCCTATTTTGATGTCGAGAACCTCGCTGATCTCCTCATAGCTCAGGCCCTCGATATCGCACAACACAACGGCTGCCCGAAACTCCGGTGGTAGGGCTGAGAGCGCGGCAGCAACGTCGTGGTCCAGGTCGGCATCAGCCAATTGCTCTGATGGGTTGGGCCAGGCACTGGGCAAGCGATCGTCGGAACCTTCGCCCAAACCGTCGAAGCGAATCTTCTGCCTGCGCCGCGCGCCATCAAGAAACAGGTTGGTCGTTATGCGATGCAGCCAACCTTCAAACGTTCCGGGCTGAAATCGGTGTAATGAGCGAAACACGCGGACAAAGACATCCTGCGTAAGGTCCTCCGCATCATGCGGATTGCCGGTTAGGCGATAGGCCAATCGATACACCCGCGCGCCATGGTCGCGGACCAACTCTTCCCACGTCGGAGGAGTCCACTCCGCCGATTCCGGTTGGGGCTGTTCGGGTTGCGAGGTCATTGACTGCGAGGTCGCTGGGGCAGGCGGCTGCCAAGCCTGAGGATCGGGGGCGGGCCAGTCCGCCATGTGTACGACCTCCCTACGCCGCCGGGCGTCACCCCGCAGGTTCAGCCTGAACGCCTCATTGTTGCTTGTCATCCTGGCAATGGCCTGAATGAACCCTGGCAATTGGCTGTGCGCGACCGTGTCCTTACTCACAATGTGGCAACGCAGTGAGATGTGGACGCGTTCCGGAGTTGATTGTCTCTCGGTTGCAGAAGGCTCCAAAATCAGTCGGTCGAGACCACCTCGCCAGCTGGCAGGCCGGCCGCGGCCAGCGCGGAGCGCAGACCCTCGACCTCGCCGGAACTGGCCTCGATCAACGGAGAACGCAGCCCCCCGACGCCGCGACCCTGCAGCTTGAGGCCAGCCTTGACCAGGATGCAGCCCTGAGTCGCAAAGATTCCGGTGTAGATGGGGAGCAGCTGCTGATGAAGGCGAAGCGCGGTGGCGACATCACCGGCTAGATACGCCTCGATCAACTGCTTGGTTCCAGGCGCGCTGAAATGCGTGGACGTGCCAACCACTCCTACTGCACCGATCGACAGCAGTGGCAACGTCATGGCGTCATCGCCTGAGTAGTACGCGAGCTCGCTCTGGGCAATAACCTCCGAGGACGCAGTCAGGTCACCCTTGGCATCCTTGACGGCCACAATTCGGGGATGCTCTGCCAGCCGCAGCATCGTCTCAGTGGCAATGGCCACTCCAGTACGACCGGGAATGTCGTACAGCATCACCGGCAGGTCGGTCGCGTCGGCTACCCGCCGGAAGTGCTCGAGGATTCCGGCCTGTGGCGGTTTGGAGTAGTACGTCGTAACCACCAGTAGGCCTCTGGCGCCCAACTTGGCGGCAGTCGCCGCCAGTTCCAGAGTGTGCTCGGTATTGAAGGTGCCAACGCCTGCCAGGATCGTGGCCCGATCGCCGACCGCATCAAGCACCACTCGAAGCAGGTCTGCTTTCTCCGCATCAGAGGTCGTCGGCGACTCACCGGTCGTACCGCTGATCACCAATCCGTCGTTGCCGAGTTCGTCAACGAGGTAACTTGCGAGTCCTTCCGCTGCGTCGAGGTCTAGAGATCCGTCCCCCGACAAAAACGGAGTCACCATCGCCGTGAGGACCCGGCCAAAAGGTGAATGGGACATGTCCGTCATCTTAGCGATGAGGCGTCAACGATCGCCGCGGCAAACGTAGCGAGTGGAGCAATCAAACCTTCCCTACCTTGATCACGACCAAAGGATCACCGTCATTGACGACATCGCCTGCGGAGACCACGATTTCGGAGACCGAGCCGGCAACGTCGGCGAGCACCGGAATCTCCATTTTCATCGACTCCAAGATCACCACTGGATCGTCAGCCGCCACCGCCTGCCCTACTTCGACCTCGACCTTCATAACGGCCGCGACGAGTTCGGCGACGACGGTATGACTCATGCGGCCATCGTAGGGTTCGTTGGGGATGCGTTTCGATAGGCTCAGGTTCGTGAATTTCGTCGCTGCCAAGACCTCCCCCAAAGTCGCACCGAAGCCTGCATCATGGGTCTTCGCTGAGGACTTCGTTGTCGAAACGGAGCCAGCGGCGCAGGCACGCGAGCGAGCCGCGCAGCTCGGGGTGTCACCGATCAGTCGAGGATCTGCAAGTGCGTTGACCCTGCTTGCCAGGGTCGTCCAGGCGCGGGCGGTCGTTGAGGTCGGCACCGGCTCGGGTGTCTCGGGCTTGGCATTGTTCGCCGGCATGCAGCCCGACGGTGTCTTGACCAGCGTCGACATCGAGCCCGAGCATCAGCAGGCCGCACGCGAGGCGTTTCTCGGCGTTGGCATACCTACCCAACGGTTCCGGCTGATCGCCGGCCCTGCGCTCAGCGTGCTGCCGCGGCTGAGTGACCGCGGGTATGACATGGTTTTCATCGATGCTGACAAGACTGAGTACGCCGAATATGTCGAAGAAGGTTTGCGGCTACTCCGGTACGGAGGCGTACTTGCCCTCGACAACGCCTTGTGGCACGACCGTACGGCCGATGAAAGCCACATCGATGCGGAGACCGAAGCCGTCCGTAAGGCGCTGAGCACCGTCAGTGACAATGAGGATCTCGTGTCATCGCTGCTTCCTGTCGGCGATGGTTTGCTGGTCGCCGTCAAGCAATGATCATTAGGAGCGCGGTCCCCGAACACTAGGCTGTTACGCTGCGTCCCTTCGGGCGACTGGCGGTCACAACGCTCGTCGGCATCCACGGTCCACCCCACCAGCCGCGTACGCCCAGGTCCTGCAGAGTCACCGACTCCATACCGGCCTCGCTGAGCCAATCGGCGTACTCCTCGGCATGACTGATGTCCGCGATAATGATCTTGCCGCCAGGTTCGAGCACTCTGACGGCCTCGGTGATTGCCTTCCGGCGGTCCTCACGAGCCCTTAGGTTGTGGATGGCCAGGCTGGAGACCACGAGATCGAACTGCCCGTCGTAATACGGGAGTTTGGTGATATTGCCCGTGTTGAGCTCGACCCGATCTTCGACCCCGCAGACCCGAGCATTGTGTTTGGTGGCCTCGATGTCGTTACCCGACTGGTCCTCGTGGCGCCATAGGTCGATGCCTGAAACTCGCCCCGTGGTCAATCGCTTGGCCAGGCTGAT
>DATCXA010000461.1:0-6887 GCA_036566085.1 Propionibacteriaceae bacterium | reverse complement strand
TCCGGTCGCGGCAGCCGATGACTCAGCCCGAACGGCAGATCGACCGCGTCGATCACTCGGTAGCGTCGAGAGAAGGCGCTCTCGGCCTTCCCTCGGTACCAACTGCTCTGATACGTCTACTCGATAGCACCATGGGTTCGGCGAGGTCGCCGACCTGGTTCTACGTCATCGCCCTGTGTGCCGACTCTGGCAACTCGGAGCCTACGCGGTCGGTCAGGCTGTCGAGCTCGGTATGGAGCGCGGCGGGGAGCCTCGGGCCCAGCATGGCGAACCAGTCCTCGATCAAAGCCAGCTCGGCCCGCCACTCCTCGGCATCTACGGTGAGCACGGCCTCCAGCGCCTCGGGCGGCAGGTTCAGACCGCCGACATCGAGTGAGGCGGGCAAGGGTACGGAGCCGACTAGCGTTTCGACGGCCTGCGCTCGACCCTCCAGGCGCTCGACGATCCACTTGAGTACCCGGCTGTTCTCACCGAATCCCGGCCAAAGGAAGTCCCCGGCCGGTGACCGACGGAACCAGTTCACATAGAAAATGGCCGGCACGCCGTCTCGGTGCTGTGCGCCCAGCTGAAGCCAGTGTGCGAAGTAGTCGCCGGCCGCGTAGCCGAGGAATGGCAGCATGGCCATCGGGTCGCGTCGCACCACACCGACTGCCCCGGTCGCGGCCGCGGTGGTCTCGCTGGACAGCGTCGCACCAAGGAACACCCCATGCGGCCAGTCCCGCGCCTGCGCCACTAGCGGCACCGTGTCCGCCCGACGCCCGCCGAAGATGATGGCGTCGATCGGGACTCCGGCCGGGTCGCCGTACTCGGGCGCAAGAATCGGACACTGTGCCAGGGGTGTGCAGAACCGGCTGTTCGGGTGGGCCGCCGGGCCCGTAGCCCACTCCGGAGTCCAGCTTTGGCCGCGCCAGTCGATCAGATGCGCGGGTGGTTCTTCGGTCATGCCTTCCCACCACACGTCCCCTTCGTCGGTCAGCGCCACGTTGGTGAAGATGGAATTGCCGCGGTCGATTGTCGCCATGGCGTTAGGGTTCGTCCGCCAGCTTGTGCCGGGTGCCACACCGAACAGACCGTATTCGGGATTGGTCGCGTACAGCTGGCCGTCCGCGCCGAACCGCATCCAGACGATGTCGTCGCCCAAGGTCTCCGCCGTCCAGCCCGGCAGGGTAGGACGCAGCATGGCCAGGTTCGTCTTTCCGCAGGCGCTGGGAAACGCGGCCGCGAAGTGGTAGCTCCGCCCCTCTGGCGAAGTCAGTTTCATCAGCAACATGTGCTCGGCCAGCCAGCCTTCGTCGCGAGCGATGACTGAGGCGATCCGCAGCGCGTAGCACTTCTTCCCGAGCAATGAGTTGCCGCCGTAGCCGGAGCCGTACGACCAAATCGCCCGCTCCTCGGGGAAGTGGCTGATGTACTTCACCTCGTTGCACGGCCAGGGGACGTCGGCCTGCTCCGGTTGGAGCGGCGCACCTACCGAGTGCAGGCAGGCTACAAAGTCGGCCTCCCCGTGTGCAGTCATGGCGGCCAGCGCGGAGCGGCCCATCCGGGTCATGATTCTCATACTGACCACCACGTACGGGGAGTCGGTGACCTCCACCCCGAAGCTTGGCTGCTCGGCGTCAAGCGGACCCAGACAGAACGGCACCACATACAGGATCCGGCCACGCATGCAGCCGCGATACAGATCGGTCATCACCTGCTTCATCTCGGTCGGCGCTACCCAGTTGTTGGTAGGTCCGGCGTCGTCGGGCTCGGCCGAGCAGATGAAGGTGCGGTCCTCGACCCGGGCGACATCGTCGGGGTCGCTCCGGGCCAGGAACGAGTTGGGCTTAGCGTCCGGGTTGAGCCGGATCAATGTGCCGGTTTCCACTAGGGTGTCGGTGAGCTGCGCCCACTCCGCGTCGGAGCCGTCGCACCAATAGATAGCCTCCGGCTCGGTGAGTTCGGCGACCTCGGCCACCCAGGCCAGCAAACGGCGGTGGCTGGTCGGCGGGGTGGGGCTCGGCGGCGCAGGGACCGGCGCGGGCCGACTGGATTCGCGGATTGCGGTCATGACATCACCTTGTGAGTAGTACCAGCAGGGGGTGGTCTGAAGACTGGAGCTGGGTCCGGGGCGGCCAGACTGGTAGTGGCTGAGCCGCAGCTGGTCATGAAAGGGGTCCTCACCCAGACAGCCATGCTCGAGGATGTGTTTTCGAGTATCTGCTCGACCTCCTTTGCCAGCATCGCTGCGGGCAGCAGTGTGGTCATGGGAACTCCTCTGTCGTGGTGGTCCTGGCCCCAACTCTCGTCTTTGTCAGTAGTCCAGTCGGAAGCCTGGTCTGATCAAGATCTGAGGTTCTTGACATATCCGAGGACTTGCAGAATTCTTCGCCACCGGTTGATCGAGACATGACAACGAGGTCACGCTCCCGTTCGTCAAATTTCTGCAAATCTTGACAGGGAACCGGCATTGCGGCTGGTGGCTGCGCGGGTGGCGATGTAGCCCACCTCAACCACGCGAGCGGACCTGATGCGCTCATGATCGGGAAGCGCGTCAGGCATCGGTGCAAGAATGCGGTCTTACCCTGGACGCTTTGGGTGAGCGAGTCGGGCTCTCTCTGCCTCAGCAGTGTCGTTGATCGAGAGCGGTAAGCGAGAGGCCAAGGTCTCCACCCATACCGCGCTCGCCGACGCGCTCGAATGCCAGCTGTTTGAACCCTGCCCGATATTGCCGGACTCCCCGATGATGGAGGAGATCTTGATGATCCGGCCGTATCCGCGGTCGAGCATGTGCTGCAGAATCGCCCTCGACAGGTAGAACGCCCCAGATAGGTTTACCTGCAACACCCGGTCCCAATCCTCCACGGTCATCTTCCGAACCGTCTTGCCCCGGTGATCCCGGCGTTGTTGACGAGAATGTCCAACTGACCGTGTGTGTCGAGCACCTCCTCGACAACCCGCTCGCAGTCCTCATGGTTACCGATGTTGCCTTGATGCACACTCGAGCCGGGTGCTCAGCGGCGAAGTTCTCCGCCGCCTCCGTTTTCGACGAATACCCCCGCGGCCACCTTCACCCCGCCGGGCGTAGAGCCCCTCGCTGATGGCCCGCCCGATTCCCCCGAACTCCAAGGGTGACAGCGCCACCGGAAAAGTCATGTTACCCATGATTGACGCACCTTCCCTTCAGCTCGCTACCCGAATAATCAAGGCCTCGCCCTGCCCGCCGCCGCCGCAGAGCCCGGCCGCGCCGACGCCACCGCCACGACGCTTGAGCTCCAGCGCGAGGTGGAGAGCGATCCGGGCGCCGGACGCGCCTACCGGGTGGCCCATGGAGATAGCACCACCGTTGACGTTCACCACGTCCTCGCCGATCTCCAGCTCACGCATCGATTGGAGGGCCACCGACGCGAACGCCTCGTTAATCTCGTACAGATCGACCTGGTCGGGGGTGAGGTTCTCCTTGCCCAGCGCCTTGTAGATGGCGTTGGCCGGCTGGGACAGCAGCGACGGGTCCGGCCCAGCCACCGTGCCGTGCGCACCAATTTCGGCCAGGATCGGCGCTCCCAGCTCCTCGGCCTTGGCCCGCGACATCACCACTACCGCGGCGGCGCCATCGGAGATCTGCGACGACGACCCGGCGGTTACCGTGCCGTCCGCGGCGAACGCCGGCCGCAGCTTCGCCAGGGTTTCCGCCGTGGTGTCCGCGCGTACGCCCTCATCCTCGGTGACCATCACCGGATCTCCCCTGCGCTGCGGGACCTCCACCGCCACGATCTCGTCATCGAACAAGCCGTTCTTCTGCGCCTCAGCGGCCCGGCCATGCGACCCGGCAGAGTAGGCGTCCTGCTCCTCCCGGCTGATACCGCGCAGCTTCGTGTACGTCTCGGTCGCCGCACCCATGCCCAGCTGGTCGAACGCGCAGAACAACGCGTCGTGCGCGGTGGCGTCGACGATCTCATCGTTGCCGTACCGGTACCCGGCCCGCGCCTTCGGCAGCAGATACGGGCCCTGCGTCATCGACTCCATCCCACCAGCGACGACCACGTCGAACTCGCCATAGCCGATCAGCTGATCGGCCATCGCGATCGCGTTCAACCCGGACAGGCAGACCTTGTTCACCGTCAGAGCGGGCACCGACAACGGAATCCCACCCTTGACCGCCGCCTGCCGAGCGGTGATCTGCCCAGTCCCGGCCTGGACGACGTGACCCATGATCACATAGTCGACTTGGTCCCCGGTGATTCCTGCCCTCTCCAACGCCGCCTTGATGGCGAACCCGCCCAGCTCCATCGCCGAGAAATCCTTCAGCGATCCGGCGAGCTTCCCGATTGGTGTCCTAGCGCCCCCGACGATGACTGATCCTGGCATTTTGTATCTCCTTTACTTAGCCTTCTCTTCTTCTTCTTCTTTATTGGGCAGATACAGGTCGGTGATGGTGCCCTCGAATGCCTCGGCAGCCATGCCGATGGTTTCCGAGAGTGTGGGATGCGGGTGGATGGCCAGCCTGGCGTCGGAACCCATCTCGATGGCGAGCGCGGCCTCGGCGATGAGGTCCCCGGCATTCGGGCCGACAATGTCGCACCCGATGATCCCGATCGATCGATTCGTCGAATAGGACCTTGGTGATGCCTTCGTCCCGGCCGAGCGTTAGCGACCGGCAGGACGCGACCCATGGGAACGCCCCTTTGCGGTACTTGACGCCGGCGGCCTTGGCTTCGTTCTTGGTCACCCCCATCCGGGCCACCTCAGGATCGGTGTATGCCACCGACGGGATCACTTTTCCACCGGATCAGCGATCGGATCTTGTATTCGATCGCTTGATGACCGTGGTGTGGGGCTCGCGCACCGGTGGGACGTGTTCAGATAAGGGGTATTGGCTGAGCACCATACCGGCACGTCGTTGCGGCGGGCGCCATTGAGCAGCTCGTCGAGCAGGAACGTCGCCCGATCTGCGCTCGAACACGCCCGAGTTCAGTGCGTCCAACCACTCGCGGGTCTCCAGAGGATCCAGATCAGACATTGAGACCCTCCTCGGCCCTTCGGCAAGCCCCACGCCGGGGCAGGCCTGGCGATCGCAGATACGTCGAAAACGTTACGCCCGACATCCCGTCTACTTCCAGCATGGATTTCGGATCCGCGCATCACCTGAGCTCGGCCAGGCTCACGGTCCTGCCGCTCTTCAGCGATTCTTCAACGGCTAGGGCACCGTGAGCAGCGACGCCTTGGAGGATTGGCACTGCTACAGCCTGCCGGCGTTCAACGAACGGATGACGTGCAGGCTTCGGAAGCACTGTCAGGACGGCCATCACCCGTGGCCGGCGAAGGGCCGCTACTCCCGCTACGTAGCCGAGATCAGCCGACGCACGCATGAGGACAGTTTCGCGGCGGACGTCGGTTCTCTGAGACCAACCGAGCCGAAGGGTCGCCGGCGGGCTGGACGATCTCGACAGGGGCGAGATCACGACCTTTAGAGCGCGCCTGCCCCAGCGACCAAGCTAGGGCCTCCAGCAACAGCCACGGCTCAACGCAATCAATCATGAATGCCCGCCATGGGCGTGCCAAGCTGGGCATCGCCGAGTCCCAACGCGCCCCGACTAATCGGTGATCATAACGGTGATCAACGCAAGATGATCTTGTCCGGCAGCCGCGACATGTCGAGGGCACCGCGGGCAATCGTCCTGACCGTGAGTGCCGAAGGATGGCCAGCACCGGCCAATGCTTGGGTGAGCGTGACGCTGAGCGGAGCAAGCGCTCCACGAGGTGGCGGGTAGGTAGTCGTTCGACTCGGTTCCGGTTGGGCCTGTTCTTCCTCCGCGCTGATAGCCCAGGGTGGCCACGTGCCGTCCGGCCGAGCACCGTCATGAGCGGCTGCATCTCGGGCGAACCCATCATTGTGTTGATCATCCGGTGACGACGGCAGTTGCTTGCGGTGACGGGACGCGGTTGGTCACCGAGGGGGCGTCCGCGTCATTGCCAGGGAGGAAGCAAAGGCCTTCCAACGCGATTCCGGACGCGTCGTGGTCTTCGCTGTAGCGGTGTCGACGGGGTTCGGGTGCGGGTCGACGCCGAGATGGAGCTGAGCGACGAATCGGTAGCGAAGATCCTGGGCGGGGAGATCGTTCAGCGGTGCGGTTGTCACGATGCTTCGAGCGACCGCGGCGAGGTCGTGTCCTTGTTCGTGGACCTGCTGCATGAGCTGCGCCAGCGCGGGCCAGTCTTCTTGACGGAGGAGTCGTTCGTCGAGTTGGCCGGCCAGGACCGCCCACCGCTGCTCCGGTCTGACTATCTCGTCCGGGGCGGTAGAGATAGCCCCCGCGCCCAGCTCGGTGTCGGGCCACTTGTCGGGTGGAGCGGAGTCGAGGAACGGCTCGTACGGCTCGTCGGTGGGTGTCGGATCGGTTAGCAGCACGATGCGCCACAGCAGCGCCTGGCCCAGGTCATCAAACCCGTCTTGTGGTCTGTCGGCGGCTCCGAGGAGGTCGTCGAGTCGCCAGCCGCGCTGCAGGGCCTGGTCGACTGCTGTGATCAGTGGTGGCCACCATCGGCTGGACTGGAGGGCATCGGCCCGGTCGGCCCCGAGCAGTTCATCTAGGCGCGGGGTCCAGGTCGTGGCGTGGGTGTGGTCGGTGTCGACGTTGGCGGCGACCGTCGGGGTGAGATGCCGGCTGATCCGCCACCACAGCGCGGCGGCGACATGGTCATCAGGCAGTGGGCCACCGGTGGAGGCGGCGGAACAGAGCAGTTGCGACGCGTCCCCCCCGGCACGGGAGATCGCCGCCAACCGGTCGACGAGCGCGGAGGTGAACGCATCCTTGGTCACGCCGGGGCTGACCTGGTCGAGCAGCCGGCCCCATTCCTGCAACGCCGGGGGCAGGTCGCCAGCCACCTGGCGATCGAGGTGCCGCTGC
>DATCXA010000460.1:0-2882 GCA_036566085.1 Propionibacteriaceae bacterium | reverse complement strand
AAGCAGGTCAAGAACCGCGTGCATTTGGACCTGAAGCCTGCCGAAGGTACCCGTGACCAGGAACTCAAGCGACTGCTGGAGCTGGGAGCCCGCGAGTCTGCGGACCGACGCCAGGCGGACGGGACCGGGTGGGTGGTGCTCCTCGATCCGGAGGGCAACGAATTCTGCATTCTGCGCAGTGACGCCGAACGCCAGCGTTGATCGGACCGGTCTAGCCGCCCTGGAAACCCTTCACGCCTTCCGTGCGTTGCACCCAATTTCCAGGCCCCTCACGGGTCGGCGCGCGGAACAATACCGAGCAGGATCAGCACGAGAATCAGCTCGAGCATGCCGAGCCCGAAATAGAGTGTCTGCAGGAACGAGTAGGTGAGGATGATGGCCAGCTCGACGAATATCCAAATGATCATTCCGAACCCGGCAATAGCTGAGATCAGCAGGGCCCACGGATGGCGGGTCACCAGAGCAATGGTCGCGCCCAGCTGCGTACCGCCAACGACGACTCCCAGGATGAGCCCGGGAACCAGGTAGGAATCAAAGGGGCTGCCGGCCAGGTATTCCAAGGGAACACCAGCACCGTTGAATGCGATCGCAAAAACCGCGCCCCCGAAGGAAGACAAGGATCCGAATACCAGGAGCGCGATAAGCGCGACCCTAGCCGCACGTTGCCATACCTCCGACTCATGGACGACGACGACGTGCATGGTTCGGCTCCTCTTCGTGTTTCCGGACACGCACCCATGGTGCGCCGGCGCCGCGCCCTGCCCTAGGGCCGAAGGTCCGATCGCGTCATCGTGGTTTCACCGGGTGCACGGTCGGTGCGTATGTCAGTTCCTGGGTGCGCCCGTCCAGGGTTCGGGATTCGAGCAGTTCGAGATCGAACTCGGCCGCGCCGTGGAAGATCGGGTCCATCCCGGTGATCCCGGTGATGACCGGGAAGATGGTCACCTGGATGCGGTCAACGAGCCCCGCGGCCATGAGAGCGCGGTTCATGGACAGGCTCCCGTGCGATCGGAGCGGGACCTCCGACTCCTCCTTGAGGCGGGCGACGACGTCGACCGCGTCGCCGCGCACGATGGTCGCATTCGGCCAGGGCATGGGTTCGTCCGCGGCCATCGAATTCGAAATGACGATCTTCGGCATTGCGCTCATCCGGTCGACCCAGGGGTCGAACTCCACTCCCGCGAGGACGAAGCTGGAGAACAGTTGGTAGGTGCTCGGGCCGAACACCATGAGCTGGTCCTCGTCGAAGAGCCGGGCGCGATGGTCGAGCAACTCGGGGCCCTGCTTGCCCCAATAGCCGCCCCATTCATCGGTCGAGCCGTAGCCGTCGAGGGTGCTGAAGACATCGAACGTGTAGCTGGCCATGAGATGTCATCTCCTTGATCGCGTCACGAGGAGAGTCAATGTTTCTGCGTGCCGCAAGTGAAGCACGTTTGGCACCTGGAGTTGAATTCACCGACAGATTCCCAGGTTAGGACCTCTTCCATAGCAGCAGGTTCTCCTCAGACCATCGCTTCCTGGCGAAGGTGTGGTTACCATGAGAAATATTCTTGTACCCGGGGCGGAAGCCCATCAGTGGTAGGAGGCAACGATGCGTCGTGGACTGTCGTTCGCGCTGACTGCTGTACTTCTCGGTTTGCTGCTTTTGTCCCTGCTCACCCAAATGTGGGCCCTCCCCACTGCGGTGGAGCGCACGGTCGCGCTTTTCCCGGAGGTCGAATCAATCGCCGTGCCAGCCATCGTCTGGGGTGTCATCGCCATCGCCTGCTGGCAAGCTATTGCGGTTATCTGCTTGCGGATTCTGATGCTCGCTCGTGAGCGCAGGTTCGGCGATTCCGCCGACGGATGGCTGTATGCGATAGTCGGCTGTCTCCTGGCATTCATCGTGCTCGTTGCGGCCGCTCTCATCGCCCTGACCGTGATGGAGTATGACACCCCCGGCGTAATGCTCGGTCTGCTCGGCGGCGGGCTCATCGCCTTCATCGCCGTCTGTTCCCTCGGTATATCCCTTGCGACCAGAAGGTAGTAGTGCCGCGCACCAACGATCGTGATACTTGGGGCCATGACTGATTCCGAAAAATTCCTCAGGGCATACGACGAGCAATTGCGCACCGACGCGGAGACTCCGTCAGCGATCTCGGTCGACCGGCGCGGCCCGCTGCGCCTTGTGACGTTCGGCGGCGGCCGTGGATTCGTCACCTACCGTGATCTCGGCGGAGCGGACGCAGAGACGATCCGGCACCTCGTGCGTGACGCGCTTGACTACTTCCGGGCCAATCCGGAGATCAGCCGAGTCGAATGGAAGACTCGCGGGCATGATCACGCGCCGGGTTTATACGATGCACTGCTTGAGAACGGATTCATCCCGGATGACCCGGAGTCGATCATGATCGGAGCGGCACGAGACCTCGTCGTCGACGTCCCGTTGCCGACAGGTGTGACCCTGCGGCAGGCTGTCGGGGAGTCGGACGTTCGGGCTATGACCCGAATGGAAGCCGATGTCTTCGGCGATCCGGACTCGGACGAGGTCGGCGACGCGCTCCTGAACCGATTGTCCCTCGGAGACGGGATGGAGTTGTGGGTGGCCGAGGTCGAGGGGCAAATCGTCTGTGCCGGGCGCCTCGAGCCCGTCGCCGGGACAGAATTTGCCGGGATATGGGGCGGCGCAACCCGGGAACAGTGGCGCGGACGCGGCATCTACCGGGCGCTGACAGCGGCTCGGGCTCGCTCCGCGATACGCATGGGCAAGAGACTCATCAACAGCGACTCGACCGAGTACTCGCGTCCGATCCTCGAGCGTTCCGGGTTCGTCAAGGTCTCAACCACGACTCCCTATCGCTGGCACCGCTGACGACTCCGTCACGTTGTCGGCAGGCTCTGCG
>DATCXA010000454.1:0-2008 GCA_036566085.1 Propionibacteriaceae bacterium | reverse complement strand
CTACCGCTGTCGCTGACCGGCGGCCTGCTCACCGGCCTCATCGGTGGCCGCACGTTCAGCCTGGGTGCGCTGCTGGGCTTCCTTGCGGTTCTCGGCCTGGCAGCTCGCTATGTCGCGATGGTGCTGTCCACAATCCAGGGTCCTGATGGTAGACGCGGCACTGACGACGACGCCGCGACGGTCTACGGCAGAGCTGGGGAATCCTTCGGCTCCTTGATCATCAGCGCCGCTGCGCTAGCGGCTGTGGCGCTGCCCTTCGTGGCACTGGGCCCGCGGCCCGGACTGGAGATCTTGCACCCGCTCGCACTGGTGCTGTTGGGCGGTTTGGTGAGCTCGCTGGTGGTCGCCTTGTTCCTGCTGCCATCGGCGTACCAGCACCTCATTCCGCCACAAGCCGAGGATGCCTCGCCGCCGGCTGAGGAAAAACCTGAAGCGGTCGCGGCGAGCCCGGCGGGAGCCTTCTGATGAACCGCCAGGCAACCCTCCGGAGAGCAGTCCTGAGCTGCGTAGTCGCAATCGCGATCGCGACGTCGGCTGGTTGCGCCGAGATCGAGTCCGTGACGGCCGAGCCCTACGAGCCGGCAACATTAGAGACACCCGGGCCGGGTCAGCCGGCGAGAGTAATCCTCACTGAGGAAGCCGTGGACCGAGTGGCACTCCAAACCACCGAAGTCAAGATGCTCGGCAAGGACCTCACTGTTGACCACGCTGCCCTCGTTTTTGACAAGGCGGGCAAGCCCTGGGTCTTCACTGTGATAGGGCCTCGGACCTACATACGTGCGGCCGTGACGATCAAGGAGGTTCAGGACAATCTGGTGAGTCTGAGCGCTGGCCCTCCGGCCGGAACCCAGGTCGTAAGCGTTGGCGCGATCGAGCTCTGGGGCGCCGAACTCGGCATCGCCGGTAAGCACTGAGAGGCGGCGCTGATGCGTACCATCGTCAAAGCAAGTCTCCGATTCCGCTGGATTGTGCTATTCCTGGCTGCGGCCACACTGGCTCTGGGCTTCGTTCAGCTCCCCGATACGAAGGTCGACGTCTTCCCAGAGTTCGCTCCGCCGCAGGTCGAGATCCAAACGATTGCACTCGGCAACTCCTCCAACGAGGTCGAGGAGTTGATCACCGTTCCCATCGAAGATCAGTTGAATGGCATTGAAGGCCTATCCGAACTGCGGTCCAAGTCGGTGGCCCAGCTGTCCTCGATCCGGTTGATCTTCGAGCAAGGAGCCGACGAGCTGAAAGCCCGTCAACTGGTGCAGGAGCGTTTGTCGCAGATCACTCCGACATTGCCGACCTGGGCGAGCCCTCCGTTCATGATGCCCGCGCTATCGGCCACGAGCCGCATCCTGAAGATCGGTTTGACCTCGGACACGGTCAGCCCGACCGATCTGTCAGCGATTGCGTACTGGAAGATCCGGGCACGCCTGCTTCGGGTGCCCGGGGTGGCACAAGTCGCAATCTGGGGCGAGCGTATCCCGCAGCGCCACATCCAGGTGGATCCGCAGAAGCTTGCTGAGCACGACGTCACCCTGCGGCAAGTCATGGACACCGCATCAGATGCCGTCGAGGCCGGCCTAATGCGCTACACCGAGGGCGCGGTCGTCGGCACCGGAGGCTTTATCGAGGCCGAGGGTCAACGGTTCAACATCCGGCACGTGCAACCCATTGTCGGGCCGGAACAGCTGGGCAAGGTGCCCGTCGTCGAGCGCGACGGCAAAGTGATCCGACTCGCCGACTTGGGTCAAGTGGTGGTCGACCCAGGACCGCTGATCGGCGATGGGGTTGTCGACGACGGGCCTGGACTGCTGCTGGTGGTGCAGAAGTATCGCGGAGCGAACACCGTTGAGGTGACCCGCGGCGTGGAAGAGGCCATGCAGGAGATGCAGGCCGGACTGCCGGGAATCACGGTCGATACCACGATCTTTCGACCAGCCACGTTCATCGAGATGTCGCTTGACAATCTGCGTACTGCAATGCTGCTCGGCATCGCCTTGGTGGCCTTGATCATCAT
>DATCXA010000431.1:0-4369 GCA_036566085.1 Propionibacteriaceae bacterium | reverse complement strand
TGCAGAGTGACGAAGCGGTACAGATAGTGCATGCCGGTGAACCAGCAGAGGAAGGACACCGTCATGAACAGGCCGATCTTTACTCGCGTTACCGGCACGCCGACGGCGCGGGCGCTGGCGGCGTTGCCGCCGACCGCAAAGATCCAGTTGCCGATCTTGGTCCGCTGCAAGATCCAAGCCGACAAGACGACGAACAAGAGCCACCATATGACGGTGATCGACAGCGTGACGGAGCCGATCTTGAACTCATGGGCGAAGATGAAGTTCAGCGACTCGAAGCCGTCCATCTGGCTGATGTTCTGGCTGGACACAGATCCAGTCACGAGTTTGGTTACGCCGAGGTTGGCCCCCTGCAGCACGAAGAACGTACCCAGGGTGATCAGGAAGCTTGGAATGCCGGTGCGCATCACCAGGTAGCCGTTGAGGAAGCCGACCCCCAGGCAGAAGATCAGCGAGATGATCACGCCGACCCATAGGTTCAGCCCGAGCTGATAGCACAGCATGCCGTTGACCAGGCCGGCGGAGGTGACAAGCACGCCGGCAGACAGGTCGAACTCGCCGCCGATCATCAGCATGCCAACACCGACAGCCACGATGCCTATGGTCGAGGCCTGGTAGAGGACGGTGAAGAACGCGGCCGGCGTTCGGAATGCCGGTGCGACGATCAGGAAGAAGATGAAGATGACGATGGCCGCGACCAAGGCTCCGACCTCGGGGCGGCCGAGCAGTCGAGTCGTCCAGCTGACTTGGACGCGGTTGGAGGCCTCAGCCGGTGTAGGCGGTGCGGTCTTGACAGGTGTACTCATGGTGCAGCTCCGATGACTTGTGTCCGCGGTGGTCGGGCGAACACTTGCCCGACCACCTGCGAGGCTTCGAACTATCGGGTGTTGTTCTTGACGAACGGCAAAACCGTGGCGATGTTGCTGCTGTCGACGAAGGACGGGCCGGTCAGGACCGCCTTGCCACCACCGAGGATATTGCCGTTCTTCTTATAGAGATAGAGCTGTGTGACGGCCAGGTAGCCCTGCAGGTAGGGCTGCTGGTCGATGTAGAACTGGACCTTGCCGTCCTGCACAGCCTGCGCCAGGTCCGGGTTGGTGTCGAAGGTGCCGACCTTAGCCTTGCTGCCGGAACCCTCGAAAGCCTTGAGGGTGTCGAGCGCCTGAGGGGCGCCCAAGGTGATCACCCAGTCGATCCCCTTGTCCTCACTGAGCTTGGCCTGGATCGCTGAAGTGACCGCCGAGTCGTCCGCGCCGTTGACCTGCAGGTTCTCGGTGTTCGGGAAGCTGTCCTTCACGCCCTTGCAGCGATCCTCGAGCGCGACCGAGCCGGTCTGCTGGATGGTGCAGAGGATCTTGGTGGCGCCGGCGTCCTTCATCCTCTTGCCCGCTTGCTGTCCGGCGAGGAACTCGTCGGAGGAGAAGTGGGTGAGAGCGCCCGCCTGCTGCCAGTAGGCGAATCCGGAGTTGAAGCTGTCCACCGGAATGCCGGCGGCGACTGCTTTCTTTACTGTGGGAATGAGGGCATCCGGGGTGACGAGTGTGGTGGCGATGCCATCGACCTTGGAGTCAATCGCGTTCTGAATGAGAACAGCCTGCTTAGTGGCGTCCGGATCGGCCGAGTACTTCAATGTCGAGCCAGTGTCCTTGGCGGCCTGCTCGGCGCCTGCCCTGATCCGGTCCCAGAACGTATCGCCAGGCGTTTCGTGGGTGATCATGGCGAAGGTGTACCCGGAGTTGCCGCCGCCACCACCGCCCTGGCTAGCTTGCGTCTCGGGGGCGCCGCCGCCGCTACATGCAGACAGCGCAAGTGCTGCGGCCGCGGTGACGGCAGCAACAGTCATGCCCATTCGAGATCGGCGGAGCGCCGACCCTTTTGCGGATCGAATCATCTGTGATTCCTTTCGTTGTGTCTTCGGGCCAGGCCCGGACGCGCGAGATGTAGTGAGCGGAAGCTCACGACGTCAACGTAGGTAGTACGAACGGTTTTGGGCTACGACGCGGGCGAGATCGTCGCCTACATGTGATGCGGGGGCCCGTGGTTCGGGCGAGAGATGCCTGTCACGGGTTTTGTGCCAGGCGGTTGAGGCGCGTTGCTTGCTGCGCGATCGTACACAGGACCAAGGGGGCCAGCGGCGAGACACACTCAGGGCCATTCGTTGGGCTCGCTCGGAGGCTCGAGAGGCCGCGTAGTGTGGGCTACTCATAGAGCTCTCCTTCGGTGTCCAGGATCTGTGCCCGTGCCGATGGGCCCTAAGCGTTACCTACTCACCAAAGTCTTGTCAAGGATTTGTTCTAACATTCTTACTTGTTGCTGACTTGGGATAACGCCAACCGTTATGACGCAACAAGTTGCTACTTGGCGTACTTGGCGAGCCCGGAGGTGTCTCCACGTGCAATGTCGGAAAACATGGCCTTCGACCTGGTCTGGTCCCACAAGACAGCCGAGCCGACGGGCGTCGGCGCACCTGTGCTAGACACCGGCACCGTTAGCGTCAGCCCGCCGCCGCCAGAAATCCCTTTCATCGCGTACGCCAGCCAAAGTGCCTCAGGCAGTGTGGTGTCGCGGCCAAACTTGATCGCCTCTGCAGTCGCCATATTGAACTTCCAATAACGCACCGGATTGAGCACGGTGGCCGGCGACGCCGCCTTGCTCGCGACAGCTGCCAGCATCTCGCGCTGCCGCTTCACCCGACCAAGATCACCGAGCGGGTCAGCCTTCCGCATCCGTACGTAGCCCAGTGCTTCGGTACCACTCAGCGTCTGGCAACCCTTCGGCAGATCGATGTGGCTGTCGCGGTCCTTGATCGCGTTCGGCAGGCACATGCGGATGCCGCCGAGGGCGTCGATGATGTTGACGAAACCGCCAAACCCGATCTCCATATAGCCGTCCATTCGCAGCCCGGTGTTCTGCTCAACCGTCTGTACCAAGAGCTCAGGACCGCCGAAGGCGTACGCGGCGTTGATCTTGTTTTTGCCGTTCTTGGGAATGTCAACATAGGAATCACGCGGCACCGAGATCAGCGCCGGCTTCCCACCTGGAGGTAGGTAGACGATCATGATCGTGTCCGTGCGTTGACCACCGGTGCTACCGGTTCCCAGTCGCTTTTGCTCAGCCTTACTGAGACCGGCGCGGGAGTCCGAGCCAACGAGGAGGAATGTCTTGCCCGGTTGATCAGCCGGCCGCTGTCCGGCGGGAGCCGCGTCCACGCGTGCTATTTGCGTCCAGGCGTACGCGGGCACGCCGACGAGCCACAAGATCAGCAAGAGCAGCAAGATCAACAGCACTCGGAGGAAGTTCCGAACCGGATGCCGTCGCTTCGCCGGCTTGGGCCGGGGAGCTGCCGGGTAGGGTCGGCCGCTTGGTCCTCGCGGTGGGCCAGCGGGTGGCATCCCTGGCCGAGGCGGCGCTGTTTGGGATCCGCTTGCACTGGGCGGGGCGAACGCCGCGCCACTCTGCGGCGAGTCTGGCGCAGGCCCCGACGGGCTTGGCATTACCCGGGTGCGCTCCGGCTGCACCTGTTGGCGTTCGCGTCCATAGAGCCATTCCAGATCGTCGTCGCGGCTCGGAGACATATCGCAAAGGTACCTGGGCGCTCAGGACGGGAACCGACAGCGGAGTGAGGCTTTGTCGGCGTGCCTTCGACATCGAAACAGTAGAAACCGCAGATACTGACAGGGTTCTTCCCCGATTTCCTTCCCCGATTTCCTTCCCCGAGAGGCACACCGAGTTGCCCCCTCAACTGCGAAGCGCACGCATCAAACGCCGCCGCGGCCTGACATTGCTCGCCATGACCTTGCTGCTACCTGGCTCTGCGCAGCTAGTGGCTGGCAACCGTCGCGTTGGTCGGCTAGCCCTTCGCGTCTGGGCGGCTTTAGGTTTTCTCGCGCTGCTCGCCGGCCTGCTTGCGCTGATTAGCCCGAAGCTCCTACTTTCCATGATCACCTTCGGCCCGAGCCTGACAGCGATCCAGATTGCGCTCATCACACTCGGCCTGGGCTGGGCTGCGCTGATCGTCGACGCCTGGCGACTTGGGCATCCCCAAGAGCTCGGGCGCTCCGGCCAACTGGTCTTTTCAGCACTCGGCCTGGCGCTGGCCTTCACAATCTTCGGAAGCTTCATCGCCGCGGCCTCGATGGCTTCAGCGCAACACGATCTGACGACGGCTGTCTTCTCCGGCGGCGGTGACCAGACCGCCGAACATGGACGCTTCAACATCTTGCTGATGGGCGGTGATGCAGGGCCAGACCGCGTCGGACTCCGACCGGACAGCATGACTGTGGCGAGTGTGGACGCGGAGACCGGCCGCACAGTGTTGATCAGTCTGCCGCGCAATCTGCAGTTCGCGCCGTTCCCCAACTACTCACCA
>DATCXA010000411.1:0-4424 GCA_036566085.1 Propionibacteriaceae bacterium | reverse complement strand
CGTCGGCCCAGCCGATGGCGGCAGCGAGGTCGTGTTGTCGGAGTGCAAGCCTGGCCTGCGCCGCCTCACCACGTTCTATCAGCGGGTCGAAGAAGCCCCGCTGGCGAGCCAGGCTGACGAACTGGTCCAGCGTGGCGCGCGCCTCCACTGAATGACCGCGCGCTTGGTGCAGACGAGCCAGGCAAAGATGGCTGTCTATAACAGCATCGGCATCGACAGTCAGGTCGCCCGCGACAAGATCAACTGCCTGATGCAGATACCGTTCGGCGGAGTCCAAGTCATTCCATTGCAGGTGTATCTCGCCCATGCCGGCGTAATAGGCCGCGCTGTTCACCGCAGCAGGTTGGCCGACGCGGTCCAACACGACTGCGGCGGCACGTTCATAGGTGGCGTACGCGGCTCGAAGCCGACCCTGCATTGTCCTGAACTTGCCGAGACGGTTGATGCTGTTCAGCAACGGCACCAACGCGTGTGCCGCCGAGAACGCCGCGACCGCTTCTTCTAGCGACCGCTCATTGGTGGGGTGCACGTCACCGGTCACTTGATAGGTCAGGGCCACATGAGTCCGGGCGGACGCCCGCTCGCGCACGGTGTCGTCGGTTTCGGGCAGCAACTGCAGCGCGCGATGTCCCAGGCTGACGCTGCGTTCAATGTCACCGGAGAAGCGGCAGATAGCCGCGCGGATGACGGCTACCCGGCCGAGGACAGCCCTGGCTTCCTCGATCGTCGGCTCATCTTCCAGACATCGTTCGGCGTCGTTCAGGCTGGCTTCGGCTTCGTCGGGGCGGTTGGAGAACACGTATCCGAGGGCGCGAATCGTGCTGAGTACCGGACGTTCGCGTACCAGCTCCGCCGGCAGTTGATCAAGCCAGGCCAGCACGGTCTGCACTTGCTGATCAAGAACCAGCGACATGCCAGCAGACTCGATCAGGCAAACGGCTCGATCCAGATCATTGCCTCGGATCGCGTGCTGCACCGCGTCGCTGAGGAGTCCGTGTCTCTCGTACCAGGTACTGGCCCTGCGATGCAGCTCTGAGACCCGTCCGGGCTGTTCGTGGCGCAGCCGCTGATTCAGGACATCGGCGAAGAGCTGGTGGTAGCGATACCAGCCACGGATTTCGTCCATCGGATCGACGAAGAGGTTGGCGTGCTCCAAGCCCTCTAGGACGTCCTGGCTGTCCTGTCTGGATGTGACCTCTTCGCATAGCGAGGCGCACATCCGATCGAGCACTGAGGTGTCGAGCAGGAACGCCCGCAATTCTGGCGGTTGCCGCCCGAGAACCTCCTCAGCCAGGTAATCGATGACATAGCGGTTGCTGCCGGTGAAGCCGACAATGAACCCGGGCACATCAGCTTGATCACGAATCGCGAGAGCCGCCATCTGCAATCCGGCTACCCAGCCCTCGGTACGCCGTACCAGTTCAGAAACATTCGCGGCCGTCAGCTGCAGTCCCATGGCCTTGTTGAGGTAGATCCCCGCCTCGTCAGGTCCAAAGCGAAGATCAGCTGCTCGCAGCTCGAGCAATTCCCCGCTTGCCCTCAGGCGGGACAGCGGCAGGGGAGGGTCGGCACGGGTGAGGATGATCAGATGCAACCGGGGAGGACGGTTCTCGATAAGGAAGGTCATCGCCTGGTGCACCTCGGCCGTATCGATCAGCTGGTAATCATCGAGTACGAAGATCACATCGTCGCCCACGGAATGCAGATCGTTGATCAGCGTGGCCAGAATGGTCGGCATTCTGGGCGGCTGCGGTGAACCCAGTAGCGTCGATGCAGTCGCACCCACCCCAGGATGGAGCCCGGCGATAGCCGCCAGGAAGTAACGCCAGAAGACGTTCGGGTCATTGTCCCCCGCATCGAGCGTGAGCCACGCCACAGAGCTGCCCTGGGTCGCTCGTTCGGCGAGCCAGCTGGTCAACAAGGTGGACTTGCCAAATCCCGCCGGCGCGGAGATGATCACCAGCGCTCGTGACACCCCGTCGTCGAGTCGTGCGCACAGACTCTGGCGGGGCACCACGCTACGACGAGATCTCGGGACAGAGAGCTTCGTGGCCAGAAGTGGATAACCATGATCTTTTCTGGACCGCTCAGCAAGCGCTGGTTCACTCCGTGTGGCTCGAGTGGGTCGGCCCGGCCGGTCGCGATCGGTGAGTCCGGAGAGACCCGAATGTGCATAGCGAGACCGCCACAGATTCACCGTCGGCCGGGAAACGCCGACTCGATCTGCAATCTCTTGGGTAGAGAAACCGTCCGCGGCCAACAGCACCATCTGAGCCCGCTGAACTAGCCGGGTCCGCAGTGATGACGACCCGAGCCACCGCTCCAACTCCACTCGGTCATCGGCCCGCAGTGTCAAGGCGGCTGCGGGACCAGGCATATCTCAGCATCCCACGGGTGTAAAGAAACTTTCCTTTCCCGAAGTAAAGGCGCTTTCTGACCGTTGACACCACCTAGATCACCAACCAAAGGTCGATGCTCTACCCGCGGCGGATTCCTAGGCTCAGATGTGAGCCCACCTAGTAGGAGGCACCGACGTGTCGACATCCACGGCAACCAAGCAAAGCAGCCCCGAGAGAACTGGCCTGTCACAACTTGTGAGGCGCCATCCTTTGGCGATTTTTCTCGTTCTGACCTACGGCTTGACCTGGGCTCTCTGGATTCCACTCGTGATCCTTCGAGACGCCGCCTCAGGACCGTATAACACCATCGCCATTCTGCTCGGCTCGAACATCCCATCGGCGGTGGCCATCGTCCTCACCGCTGTCGGGTTAGGAAAGACCGCCACTCGCAAGCTCCTCGGACGACTGCTGATCTGGCGAGTCGGATGGCGGTGGTACCTCGTACTCCTCGCCCCGACTGCGCTGGTCATCGGTACCATCACCCTGGTTGCCGTCACGCGCGGCGGCCCCACCGCTGCGCTCGCCATGCCGCTGTTGAATGCGATCTTCTTTGTGGCGTTCATGACCTTTCCAGGCAGCGCGGCCGGCGAGGAGATCGGTTGGCGCGGGTACGCACTTCCCCGGCTGCAATCCAGGCGTACGGCGCTGACTGCCAGTCTGGTGGTCGGGTCTCTGCATGGCCTGTGGCACCTGCCACTGTGGCTGAGGGGAGATGCTGATCACCGGCTCAGCGTCTACCCGGCCTTCCTCATCCAGACGCTCGCGCTGGCGGTGATCTACACCTGGCTGTACAACAGCAGTAAGGGCAGTCTGCTCCTCGTGGTTCTGTTTCACGCAGCAACGAACGCGCCTCTAACCTTGGTGCTCTTGCCCCTCGGGATCGAGAACTGGGCCCTACCGTTCTGGCTGATGGCCCTCTTCATGCTCGTGGCTGCCCTGGCCGTGGTAGCGGTGTTCGGGCCGACGAACCTGTCCCGGCACCCACGACAGATCCAGCCCACAACTCCGGCTGAAGCCGCGTAGCGGAGCACCGTGGCGATTTATTCCATCCGCGTGATCGGCGAGGTCGATGCCGATTGGTCGGAGTGGTTCGACGGGCTCACGATCAGCAACATCCAATCCGGAGAAGCCATGATCTCCGGCGAGATTGTGGACCAGTCTGCACTGCACGGCACGCTTAACAAGATCTTTGACCTCAACCTGGCGCTGATCTCTGTGACCGAGTTGGACTCCAGGCCCGACGCTCCAAACCTTTCATCGAGAGCGCACAAACCGCCCATCCGCCGCGAAAGGCGTGGGCAATAAGTGCACACTCAATCTGGCACGGTCTTTGCGCTCGGGAAGGAGCTGTTACGCGGACCGAGGGATGACGTTTGCCGTCTTGAGATGGCTAGCGTGTGTCAAATGTCGTGTTTGACCCCTCGCCAGCCATCTGGAGACAGCTCGCACGTCTTATTTGCGCTTAGTAACCAGGTTCTGGACTGCGGCGACGTTCTCCTTGGTGACAGTCGTGGCAGGCAGCTCGATGCGGCTGGGGACCTCGGGCTCTCGCAGCTCGCTGAGGCCCTTCTTCTCGGCGATCAGCTTGGCAATCCAGACCGCGGACCCGGACATCGAGGGGTTGTAAAGGGAAGGTGGCTCGGTAAAGGCCGCCCTGCGCGATCTGGTTCATCGCATCTTCGAACCGCCGGATCGCGTGCTGGTGTTACGTGAGGGCCAGAACCGAACCTCGCCGGCCGTCGGCTCGACGAGCCCGGAAACGCACTTATGAGCGTCGATTTGCCCGCGCCATTCTGGCCGATCAAACAGTGCACCTGGCCGCTGGTGACCGTCGACGCCGCCGAGAGCACGGACGCCCGGATAATCCTTGACCAGGCCGCGGACCTCCAGCAACGGAGTACCAGATTCGTTCACGCCCACCGTCCGCTCTTCGACCCCATCCCCGGTGCCGCCCCGGCCCTCGTGCTGGACTGAACATACAACGTTGCTGCCCCACTCGTGGATATGTGGAGTCACGCGCCGGCC
>DATCXA010000374.1:0-8107 GCA_036566085.1 Propionibacteriaceae bacterium | reverse complement strand
GGCGCGAGTCGTACGCTGAGCGGGTGGATGGACCTGCCCGCCCGCGCATCCGGTGGGCGTGGATCGCGGGGTGCGTCGTGCTTGGCCTCGCCGCAATCGCGGCCGGCCGTGCGATCGTGCCGGATGCGGGCCGCACCGTATACGTCGCGGGTGTGCTCGCCAATGTCGGGACGACGTTGCTGCTCGTCGGGATCGTCGTGCTGCTCGAGCGCCAGATCGTCGATACGGCGGTGCGCGTCGTGCGGAACGCGAGTGACGAGGCTCGCCGAGCTGCTCGCGACGACCTCGACGCGCAGATCCGCGACCTCGAGGAGCGGATCCGCACGAGCTGGAGATCGGTGGACGAGGCCGAAGCGCGCCGGATGACCGACGAGTACTCCCGCCGCATCACCGACGCCGCGGACGAGTACTCCCGCCGCATCGTCGACGGCGAGGGCGGCGACGCCGAGAGGAACTGACGCTCACTGGAGCGAGAAGGCGTCAGTTCTCGATGTACTTTGCGGTGCGGAACCGACGCTCACTGGAGCGAGAAGGCGTCAGTTCTCGATGTACTTTGCGGTGAGGACGCCTACCACATGACAGGACCTCAACACCATCGGATGCCTCGCAGGTGGAATCACCTTACCCGGCCGAGTCACGGGGGCGGCGGCCCGGGCGGTGACTCGAACTGAACCTTCGCAAACACTCCGTTGTGATCACTTGCGAAGATCGGGAACGCCGTCGAGTCGGTGAGCATGATCGCCGCAGCGTAGGGCTTTGCCTTCGGCGATGTAAGAACGTCATCGATCCACTTGCTTTCTCGCTTGGTGATTTTCCAGCCGTTGAACGAGTTGCACGTCTGTCGAGTGATGGTCGAGAGCTTGGCGCGTATGTGCCGGTAGCCGGCATCACTAGCAATCTGGCGAACCGACGCATTCGTTGGGATCGAGTTGAAGTCTCCGAAGATGATCACACGTTCATGATCGGGACGTTCTTCAACATGCTGGATCACCAACTTGATCTGGTTTCGCCGGATGGCTTCTTCGTTGGGGATGTTCACCGCAAGGTGAGTACTCGCAAACCAGGCGAATCCCTGAGTCTTGATCGACTGCAGTTTGAGCATCGTGAGTGGGCGAGCCTTAGGGATGCCCAGCACGGTGTATGGCAGCCCAGCCTCGAATTGGTCGACAACGATCCACTTCGTCGAGTCCCAAATGATCTTGGCCGTGCCTGAGCCCCAGAATGTCCAGTTCGGACCGAGACCGTTCATGATGTCGACGGCCATGTCGTCGCGGGTCTCCTGCACTCCAATGACCGAGGGAGCGCAGTCGTTGATGAACTTGATCAAGACAGGCAGTCGCCTACTCCAATGCCGGCTCGGGAACGGGATGTCGGCCATGGCGGTTTTGTTGCGACAGTTGATCGACAGCGTACGCGCGCGAGTGAGCATCGAGCCATCACCTCCTTGCCGAATTGCATTGCCCGTAGCGACTGGTCTCAATTGAACACGGGACCAGACGACGCGATAGCCAACATGACGGTGATCGACGCGCTAGAACAAGATGAGAGCTGGGCTTGTCGAAGTCCGCTGGAGGTGCCCTTCGACAGGCTCAGGGGGCATTGCGTGTCTCTTAGCCAGACTCCTTGCTGACGTCCGGCGACAGGATGGTCACCACACTTGAGTCGTCCTCGGCGCCGAGCCCGGCGGCTTCGGCGATCAGGTACAGCTGTTCGGCAGCGGCGGCCAGCGGCAGCGGGACGTGGCACGCCCGACCGACGTTGGTCACGATGCCCATGTCCTTGACAAAGATGTCGACTCGCGATTTGACCTCGGCGCCGCCGCTATACGCCTGCAGCATGCGAGGGCCACGATCGGAGAACATGAATGAGCCGGCCGCGCCCTGGGACAGCGCGCTGACCACCACCGCTGGATCGAGTCCTAGCCCACGGGCGAGCGCGATCGCCTCAGCTGCGGCGGCAATGTGAATCCCGGCGAGGAGCTGATTGATGGTTTTCAGGGCCTGCCCGTCGCCCGGGCGTGGACCGACGATTGTCAGAGTTGAGGCGAGATGGTCCAGCACTGGCTGGGTCGCCGCCAGCGCATCCTTCGTCGCTCCCACGACGATGAGCAGATCGCCATTTCCGGCCCTGACCGGGCCGCCGCTGATCGGTGCGTCGACCAGCGGGTACCCGGCATCCTCGAGCCGGTCGGCCAATGCGCGCGCGGCCTCCGGGCCGATGGTGCTGGTCAAGATCACCGGAGAGCCGGGTCTCAATGACTCCAGCACCCCGTCGTCGCCGAAGAGTGCGGATTCGGCTTGGCCTTGATCACGAACCGCGAGTAAGGCAATGTCGGCGTTCTTACTGGCACCTTCCGGAGTCGCCTCGGCCACGATGCCGCGTTCCCCGGCGAGCTGCCGGCGCGGCTCGAAGGGGTCGAACCCGGTGACGGAAAAGGTGGTCGCGAGGTGCGTGGCCATGGGTAGCCCCATGGCGCCCAGGCCGATGACAGCGATGTTGGTTCGGGTCTCGGACACGGCGTGGACTCTCCTTTGGAACTGAAGACGGGTTCAGACACTTCGCAGCGTGTCGACCACCGCCGCGAGCGCATCGTCATCACCCACGTTGCCGGCGAACACGATGTAGGGGATGCCTTGGGCAAGCCCGGTGACAGGCTCCCAGAGCGAGATGATGCCTGGCAGCATCGTGCCGCGGCACCAGGCGCGCTGGATTCCCAGGCCCTCGGTCGCAGTATCAGACGAGGTAATGCCGCCCTTGGCCAGGACGAAAGCTGGCCTGACTTCGCTCACGATTTCGCGCACGGTGCCGACCAGGGCGGCGCTGACCGTACGGGCGATCATCAGGCTGCGCACGGCATCGTCGCCCGTCACCAACGTTCGACTGGTCCGGATCACGATGTCACTATCGGCGTCATTGTTCCGCAGCGCGTTCGCAGCTTGCCCGGCGACATCGTTGACGTGGCGGTCACGGGCGCTGTCGTCCAGCAGAGTCGGGACATCGAGCTCCAGCTCGATGATCTTGTCCTGGTCGCGTAGCCGGTCGAGCTGGCGGGTAGTGAGTCCGACGTGCGACCCGACTGCGATTAAGCCATGTTTGGTGGCTGGCCGGCTTTCGTCAGAGTCGGGAGGCCGCGGAGCGAAGATCTGCCTGAGCCGCTGGGCGTCTACCGGCGGGGTGGCGTGCTGGCCGGTCCGAGCGCGAACGAACGACGGGCCGATGCGATAGATGAAATTCTTGCCAGCAGCCTCCGCACGAAGCAGCGCGACGACCACGACTTGCTGGTCGGCATCCTCGACGGTATCTACGACGACCGGTTGGCCGTTACGCAGATCTGCCAGGATCTCTTGAACCCGGTCCGGCCCACCGACTCGAATGTCGGTCAACGTGATCGTGGCGACCTGGTCGCGGGGGATTCGGCCGGCTGTCTTCTCCTCGACCCAGTCGCGCAGGTCGGAGTTGCGGTAGCCGAAGCTGGCATCTTTGGCGAATTCGCTGTGGGAGACCGGAATCATGCCCTCGGCCGTCCGGGCCCAATGCACCGAGTCGACTGTGAGGCGACCGGGCTCGACGTAGCTCGGGCAAATCATCACGCCGTCGACCACGGTGCCGCGCGCGGCCAGCTCCTCGACCAGGACGTCAGTCTCGAGAGGGAAGTAGCCGCGCAGTGTGGAGTCGCTACGGCTCGCGATCACATAAGGCACCTGTTCGAGAGTTGCCGCCTGATGCAGGGCGTCCACCACCTGCCGGTTGCGTTCCGCCGCATCGGCCTCGGAGAGGCTCCGGGTGTTGGTCAACACGAAGAAGCCGGTAGTGGGCTGTTGCAGCGCCCATTGCAAGTCCGCGACCGTCCAGCTCGTCAACACGGGCAGATCGGCAATCGTCTGAGTACCGGTGGGATCGTCATCAAGAAACACCACCCGCCGGCCCTTTCGGACCTGATCCAGGTTGGCACCGACATCGAGAATGGGTGGCTGGTCGGCGAGCAGTCGGTCCAGCGGGATGGCGCCGACAGACTGAGACGACGGTGCAGGTGGGGGACCAGTGGTCACGGTGAAACCCCCTCGGTTGGGGCCGGTCGTTTCTGTGAGACTACCGAGATGCCACCCATGCAGCCCAGGCAGGGAGTCTCTTTGGTTGATACCCAGGACTCAGGCACTGGACGCCGTGGATCGCCTGGCAGAAGATAAGAACACTCCTGGGGAAGGTCGCTAACGAATGACCGAACAGATCAAGCACATCGCAGTGATCGGGGCCGGTTACATGGGGGGCGGCATCGCGCAGGTGTTCGGCATGGCGGGCATGGATGTGGTGATCATGGACGCTGACCCGGACATCACCACGCGACATCTCGATCGACTTCGCCAAGAGGCTGAGGACTTCGAAAACCGAGGACTGCTGGGCCCGGGATCAGCGGAACTGGTTCGGAGGAACCTCCGAGCCGCCAATAGCGTGGCCGAGGCTGTCGCGGAGGCAGACTTTATCGAAGAAGCGGTCCTCGAACGGCCTGACATTAAGGGGCCAGTGCTGCGCAGCATTGAGGAGGCGGCCCGCCCGGACGCAGTGATCGGCAGCAACACCTCCACGCTACCGATTGGTGATCTTGCTGCTGGATTGACGCACCCCGAGCGCTTCCTCGGCGTGCACTTCTCCAACCCCGCGCCCTTCATTCCTGGTGTCGAGCTGATCGCGCACGCCCGAACCGACGAGGGCGTCGTAAAAGCGGTCGAGGCGCTGGTTCCGCTGACGGGGAAGCTGACGGCCAGGGTCAGGGACAAAGCCGGCTTTGTTCTCAATCGGCTGCAGTACGTGCTGCTGAAGGAAGCCATCAACCTCGTCGAGGAGGGCGTCGCCACGCCGGAGGACGTCGACACTATCGTCCGCACGACGTTCGGCTACCGTTTGCCGTTCTTTGGGCCTTTTGCCATCGCCGACATGGCGGGCCTGGACGTTTACCGCGACGGCTTCCACACCTTGCAAGAGCACTACGGCGAGCGCTTGGCGGTGCCCAAGATGCTCGCCGATCTAGTTTCGGCGGGGCAGTACGGGGTCAAGCAAGGCGGCGGGTTCGTGACGCCGGCCGGCGATCAGGCCCTGCTGGTCGCATACCGCAACACCGCCTACGCCCGGCTGGGGCAGCTGCTTAAAGAGCTCGGTCCTGCACCGATGGGAGGAAGCGATAAATGATCAATGCTTCATATACCGCCGAGGACTGGCCGATCGCGGCTGCCATGCTGCCGTTTGGGAGTAAGGATTCCCGCGGTGGTCCCATTCACGACGCCGAGCCAGAGGAGTGGGCTAAGCATCTGCGGCTAGTTCGGCGGATCGGCTTCACCGAAGTGGATCCCACCGATACGTGGGTCCGGGTGGGCGATCTCAGTCCAGAGCGTCTCGATGACTTCAAGAGTGTGCTGAAGGATGTCGGCCTCACCGTTCCCGCCATCTCAACATCGCGCCGCAGCGTGATGGATCCCGAACATGGCGAGGAGTACCTGGCCTACAGTCACCGGCTGCTGGACAAGGCCGCTGAGCTGGACGTGCCGATGGTGAGTTTCGGGTTTTTCCAAGCGTTTACCCCGGAACAAGAGAACGCCTTGTGGTTCTGGCTTGCCGACGGGTGGCACGACGACGAGTCGCCGGAGGCGCGGAGTCACGCGGCCTCACTAATCCGCGAGCTCGCCGAGCACGCGCAGAGCAACGGTCAGCAGATCACCCTCGAGATGTATGAGGACACCTACGTCGGAACCGCCGATGGCTCGGTCGCCTTCCTGGAGGAGGTCGGGCACGAGGCCTGCGGCCTGAATCCCGACATTGGCAACTTCGTACGGCTTCACCGTCCGCTAGAGCCAGTCCAGGACATGCTCGACAAGCTGCTTCCTCACACCAACTACTGGCATGTCAAGAACTACCTGCGCGACGAGGACCCAAAGACCGGCCAGGTGATGACCTTCCCGGTGCCGATGGACTTCGGCTTGATCAACTACCGCGCCGCGATCAGCCAGGCCCTCGACCTCGGCTTTCGCGGAGCCTTCTTGTGCGAGCACTACGGCAGCGACGCCATCACGGTAATCGGCAAGAACCGCGCTTACATCCGAGACATCCTCGCCAGCTTGATCGACTAGCCGCGACTGACAGAGGAGAAGGAGTTCGCATGAGTGCCGCCCCAGCCACAGAAAACTCCACAGCCATACGCCCATTGCCTGACCCGCGCACCGCCATCGTCACGGGGGCCGGTGGTCCGGCGGGAATCGGCCGAGTTACCGCCCGGCTGCTGGCCGAAAACGGCTGGCACGTCGCTCTGATCGACATCAACGCCGACGGCCTGGCCAGCGTGGAGAAAGAGCTTCGGGATGCCGGCCACTCCGGACTACTTGCGCTGCCGACCGACATCGCGTCCGAGCCCTCGGTGGCCGAGGCGTACGAGCAGATCGACTCCGAGCTTCCTCCGGTCGTAGGCCTGGTCAACCTGGCCGGGATTGCCTGTCCGGTGCCGCTGCATGAATGCAGTTTGGAGGAGTTCGAACGAGTGATGGCGGTAAACGTCACGGGTTCGTTTCTAATGCTCAGGGCGGCCGCTGCGCGGATGATTCCGCAGGGTGTGGGACGCATTGTCAACACGTCTTCGATCACTGCCCTAGACGGAGGCGGCACGTTTTCCAAGGGTGTGTACGCCACCGCAAAGGCGGCGGTGATCGGGATGTGCCGCGGTGGGGCGCGGGAACTCGGGCCATATGGGATCAGCGTGAATGTGTTAGCGCCCGGACCGGTCGACACGGAGATCATGGGTGGCCGGCTCACCGAGGAGCGCAAAGCCGCGATGTCCGCAGGCATCCCGCTCGGGCGCGTCGGTCAGCCCGAGGAAATCGCCGCCACCGTTGCCTTCCTGCTGTCAGAAGGTGCCGGCTACATCAACGGAGCAACCATTCAGCTCGACGGCGGCAAACACATGCACTGAATTCCGACCAACGCCACAAGCAAGGAGATATCTAATGGCTGACACCACCATCACTGATCCCCGGCAGCGCTACGAGTTGACTGAGGCGGCGAACAAGAAGGTCTTCCGACGGCTTGTCCCGTTCCTGCTTTTGATGTATGTGATTGCGTTCCTGGACCGTAGCAATGTCTCATTCGCCCAACAGGAGTTCGAGGCTGATTTCGGCATTAGCGCTGCTTCGTACGCCTTTGGCGCCGGGCTCTTCTTCGTCGGCTACGCCATCTTCGAAGTCCCGAGCAACCTGCTGTTGCACCGGGTCGGGGCGAAGTGGTGGCTGTCCCGCATCATGGTGACCTGGGGCATTGTCGCAGCCGCCTTCATGTTCATCCAGGGGCCAATCAGCTTCTACATCCTGCGCTTCCTGCTCGGTGTCATGGAAGCCGGTTTCTTCCCCGGCGTCATCTTGTTCCTCACCTACTGGGTGCCGGCGCGGCACCTGAGCCGGGCCCGCGGCTACTTCTACATGGGCATCGCCCTGGCGGGCATTCTCGGCAACCCGCTGTCCGGCAGTCTGTTGGAGCTCAACGGCGTGTTCGGGCTGCGCGGCATCCAGTGGATGTTCCTGGTCGAGGGCCTGCTGGCGGTCGCGGTCGGGATCTGGGCCTACTTCTACCTGACCGATCGGCCGGAAAAGGCGACCTGGTTGCCCGACGATCAGCGGGAGGCGCTGGTGGAGACGATCGACGCCGAGGACACCGCCAAGGACGAAGGCCACGGGCCTAAGAAGGTGCTGGCCGCCCTGGGCAACTGGCGGGTGTGGTATTTCGCGCTGATCTATTTCTGCCTGCAGATCGCGGTCTATGGTGTCACGTTCTTCCTGCCCACCCAGGTGACCGCCATCACCGGCCAGAAGCTTGGCTTCCAGTCTTCGCTGGTCACCGCCATCCCCTGGGTCTTTGCATTGGTTGGTCTGTTGATCTTCCCGGGTCTGGCCGACCGCACCCGCAAGCACCGGTTGATCGGCTCGCTGCTGCTGCTGGGCACCGCGTTCGGCATCATCATCTCCGGTGCCCTCAGCAGTAACCCCGTGCTGGCAATCGCTGGTCTCTGCCTCGCCGCGATGGGGTTCGTCGCCATTTCCCCAATCTTCGGGACGCTGCCGACGGAGTACATGAC
>DATCXA010000373.1:0-6092 GCA_036566085.1 Propionibacteriaceae bacterium | reverse complement strand
TATGAGGAGCATGGGCAGGGCGCCCGCGCTGCCGAGCTTCGGCTGGGCGCCGATGCATTGCTCGCAGTGCTTGAGAGCAGGAGCGAAGGCGACTGAAGCCTGGTCGCCGTACGTCTTCGCGCTTGTGATCGAAAACGACCGCCACGGAGCCGCCCCAGAGGCCCGTCTCGGCGCTTGTGATCCAAGACGTACCCCGAGAGGCCGCAGTCACCCCCGGATGTGCGGAAGTTGTCCGACACTTGGACACTGACCTCGATTTTGCAGGCGGCACAACCGATTGCGTTTCGGCTCAGTCGGTGAAAGGGCCTTGAAGCGGCGATGCGCCCTGTCGGAGACTGGGTCGGCATGAGCAGGACATCGGCAGCGGACACCTTTCTCCACGGCGCGGACGTATACGACCGGCACATCGGCCGCTACGGCCGCGAACTCGCGCAGGAGTTGATCAAGTTCGCTGATGTGCACTCCGGCCAGCAGGTCCTCGACGTGGGCTGCGGGACGGGCGCCCTGACCTGGCAACTGGCGATGGTGGTCGGCGCCGAGCAGGTCGCCGCCATCGATCCGTCACCCTCTTTCGTGCAGGCGTGCCAAGACCGGCTGCCCGGCGTGCGGGCCCAGGTGGCCGCTGCCGAGGCGTTGCCGTTCGCGGATGGAGTCTTCGACCGAACGCTTGCTCAGCTCGTCGTGAACTTCATGACCGATGCCGAGGCTGGCCTACGCGAAATGCGCCGCGTGACCAAGAGCGGCGGCATCGTCGCGGCCGCGGTCTGGGACTACGCCGGCCAAATGACATTGCTACGCCGCTTTTGGGACTCGGTGACGGAGCTTGACCCGTCAGCAGCCGACCTGGACGAAGGCCGCTCCATGCGGTATTGCACGCCGGAGGAACTCGAGGTGCTCTTGACGAGTGCCGGCCTGAAAAAAGTCGGAATCTCTGAGGCCGTTGTGACGGCCGGTTACGAAGGATTCGAGGACCTCTGGGAACCGCTCGAGTTCGGAGTGGCGCCGTCAGGCGCGTACGTAGTCTCACTACAGCCCGACCGGCGAGCGAAACTCAAAGCTGACTTCCAACAGCGCCTCGGCGCCGGAAACAAGCCATTCCGGCTCGGCGCACGAGCGTGGCTCGCAATCGGGCATGTTCCCTGATGCCGAAGGCGCATTAGCGCGGCTGAGGTGGCCGACAGACAAGCACCTCTGCTCGCCCGCGGAGTGCCAGCGGTCCGAATGAGTTCGGCGCCACGGCCGTGTTGCCTGCCCGCAAGTGGGGAGCTCGCCCGCCTGCAAGATCGGCTTCGCCACTGAGAAGAACGACCACGGCGAAGCCCGGTTCGAGCGTCGCCTCACCGTCCAACGCAATGCGCTCCAGCCGGAAGTACTGGTCTGCAACTTGCGGCATCACGGAGTGCCCGAACCCAGCCGGATGCACTAGCTGATCGATCTCTTCAGCGCTTCGGCCCCGGCATTCGACCGCTTGCAGTGCTAGATCGAATCCCAGCCCGAGATGTCCGTCCTGCTCGCCGTCCAATTCGAAGCCTTGCCACTCCAGCAAGATCGAGAGGTCCTCCGGCTCTTGCAGTTCTACCAAGAACACACCTTCGCCGGGCGCGTGCAGCACGCCCGGCGGCACGTAGACAATGTCGCCGGAATGTACCTCGATTCGGTGGAGCAGTCCGCGCATCCTGTCGACGTCCTGGCTCATGATCAGCGACAGGAGGTCATCCAAGATCACATCTTGCTCGAGGCCCAGGTAGACCTCACCGCCGTCCAGGATGAACCACGCCTCCGCTTTGCCGTGCGCTCTGCCCAGGTGCCGAGCCGCGAACGACCCATCCGGATGAGCATGGACGGGTAGCCGCTGGCCGGCATCCAACAGCTTGACGAGCAGACGGGTGTCGGGTCCGAAGCGGTTCAGATGGGCAGTTCCCAGCCAGGCTTCGGGCTGCTCCTCGATCGCGGCCTTCAGTGATCGACCGTCAGGAAGAGCACTCAGCCCGAGTAACTCCTCACCGGCAAGCGTGGTGGTTGAGGCAACCCAATCCTCCGGCTCCCGCTCGGCGGCGGGCGGCTCCCCGCGGAACTCAGTGATTTTCCGGCCACCGCGGTAGAACCTGTCCGGCGGACGATTAGACGGGAGCAGGATTAGGTCCACGAAGCTGTTCTCCTACGTATGAGGGAGGCCAGGCGGTTCGCCGCAGCACGCCAGCAGGTCTATCAGGCTCGCTTGCGCGGCACTCCACCTCCCTGGACGACAGACCCGATCTTGGGCTCGTATCAAGCAGCGCTATGTGCCAACTGATCAAGCCGTGACGTCATGGTTTCCGCCAAAGTGGGGACACAACGGCCTGGCTTCTCAATCCGTCTGAGTGTCATCGACGGTTCGGCCGACCGGTTTCTGTATTTCAACGACGACATGATGTTGGTTGGCCCGGTCGAGTCCACCGACTTCTTCTCAAACGAAGGCAAGGTCAATCTGCGCGGCCCCCGCGGCCGGAAACAGTTCCTCTCGAAGACTGGCGATCCGCTGAACCTGCTGTAAGCGGAGATTGAGTACGCAGCTCAACAATCTCGCCGCCAGCCTGGCGCTGACCGGATCCGGCGGCGGTTCACCGGCCTCGCGAGCCGAGTGACGAAGTGGGTCCAGGCAAGCTGATACGCACGCCTCCGATCTAATTTTAGAAATTCGCTTATTCAGTCGTATGCGCACATATAGTATGTACGCATGATATCTTCCTATACCTACACGCATAGCGTGGAGACCGAGGTAAGGCCGGAAGCGATTTGGGCACTGTACGAGGACGTCACTACCTGGCCCAGCTGGGACTCACAGGCCGAGCGGATCATTCGCGACGGCCCGTTCCAGACGGGCACTACAGGCACGATGAAGTTCGTTGGCCAAGAACCCCTGGCCTATCGGCTTGCAAAGGTGGAGACGCCGCGCGAATTCGTCGATGAAACATCTGCCGGCCCACTCGTCGTCCGCGTCAGCCACCTTCTCGAGCCGCTGCCGGATGGCCGCACTCGGCTTACATACTCGGCCGAGATCGACGGACCCGAGGACGAGGCACAGCAAGTCGGGCCGATGGTCACCGGCGACTTCCCTGAGACGATGGCATCGCTTATCGCCCTGGCCAAGGAGCGCTCGTCATAGCCACGGCGCGTCCCAGGTCCCGGTTCGACGCACCAGAGCAGAGCGTGGGCTTTCTGCTCTGGCGCGTCACGCTGTCATGGCAGCGACGAATCCGCTCTGTGCTGGAGTCGCACCAGCTGACTCATGTGCAGTTCGTGCTGCTCGCGTCGTTGTGGTGGCTGGCTGATCACGAGGATCGTCCGCCGACCCAGGCCCGACTCGCTCATCACGCCGGGACCGACCCGATGATGACCAGCCAAGTGATACGCAAGCTGGAGGCGCGCGGTCTGCTCGAGCGAGCGCTGGATCCCACGGACAGCCGCGCGCGCCGCTTGCACCTGACCGCCGCCGGGCGCACCCTCGTCGGTCTAGCGCTTGCGGATGTCGAAGCCGCCGATGAGGACTATTTCGCGGCCTTGGGTCGACAACGGGAGGCGTTTCGGCGCGCTCTTCAAACCCTGGAGGCGGCGTCGGTGCCTTAGCTGCTGACCTGCGGTTCTGCGTCTCGGCCCCCGGGCGGGTCGGGCCTCAGGTAAACGATCAAGCAACAAACACAAATTCCGAGTCCAGCCACTGGATATTTCAGCGCTACAACCGCAGCCTCAAGATCAAAGATGCTGACGACAAGACCCACGGTGGGCGGTGCCAAGCAGATACCGTTGACGCGTGGGGGTATGGCAAAGAGCTGATCTAGCTGAGTTGGCAGACTGGGTGGAAGGGCTACGTGCAGCCGCACAGAAGGCACGCGAGGACGGCAAGCCCACCCTGGCGCAAGCGCTGGATATTACCCGCTTTGAGGTCTATGAGGGCTACCTCGACGAGGAGTTGCACCAACGAAGCCATTCAGGTTGGCACCTCAGCTGATCTTCGAGGTAGGCGCAGACCCTGGTGGGCCGCAATGGCGCGTTTGATCCGTACGCGTGGGGGTAAATTCAGTTGTCTGCGGCGCCACACGGTCGCGACTTTCTGTTTGGATTCACTCCTGGAGGACTTATGAGCGAAAATCCGAATCCCGCGCCGGCGGCGACCCCACCGCCCGAGACCGCTCCCACAGAGCCTCCGGCGAGCAGCGCTCCCGGCACCGAGTGGCCCGTGCTGGATGAGGGTGCTGCGCCGTCAACGGCCGCAGCAACCAGCCCAGCTGCTTCAGACACAACCCCCGCAGTCGATCAGTCGAGCAAGACGGCGCCCAGAGGGTTAAGTTATGCCGTCGATATCGTCTTTTGCATCGATGTGACGGGAAGCATGACACCGATCATCGATCAGGTGAAGGAGAACGCGCTTCGCTTCTACGATGACGTTCAGTCGAATCTGACGGCCAAAGGCAAGAACGTTGATCAGCTTCGGGTGCGAGTGATCGCCTTCCGGGACTTTGCGGCCGACGGCGCGGCCGCCCTGGATGAGTCACCGTTCTTCACTTTGCCGGATGACCGGGCTGACTTCTCCGCGTTCGTCAATGGCCTGGTGGCCGAAGGCGGCGGCGACGCTCCAGAGTCCGGTTTGGAGGCGGTGGCCCTGGCGATCGACTCACCCTGGACGACCTCCGGCGATCGCCGGCGACAGGTGATCGTGGTATGGACCGATCAGCCCGCTCAGCCGCTCGATCCCTCGGCACTACCCTCCGACATCGCAGCACGGGTGCCGCGGGACTTCAGCGCTCTGACCGATGCCTGGGAGGACGAGCAGGGCCGGATGGGCTCCAGTTCCAAGCGACTCATTCTGTTCGCCCCTGATGGGCCAGGATGGAGTGACATCTCGGGGGTGTGGGAGAACGTGGTGCATAACCCGTCGCAGGCTGGCGGCGGGCTGTCCGAGGTCGACTACGGAACGATCATCGACTCGATCGGCAACTCGGTGTGAGCGAAAGCCCTCGTGCCTGGCCGGGGGCGCCTTCCTCGGCAGCGCTGGGACCGACCATCTCCTTCGCGTTCAATCTCGGCAAGATCCCAGATCAGGGCGAGGACTCTGACCCGATCCTGCGGGATGGGCCCGATCTCGGGCTGCTGGGGGTTTTCGATGGCATGGGTGGAGCGGGTGGCACCGTGTACGAGACGCCGGAGGGGCGGCGGACCGGGGCATACCTGGGCTCACGCATCGCTCGAGACGTCGTCGAACAGCGGATGCTGGACCTGCTTGAGCCTGACTGGCATCTCAACGGCAAGGCTGCCGCCAGGAATCTTGAGCATTCAGTTCAGCAGGCGCTGAAGCAGCGGTTACAAGAACTCAATCCGGCGCCCAGCGGCTTGCGCTCCCGCTTGATACGTGCGCTCCCAACCACTATGGCGCTCGTGGCACTGCAACGTACCCAGCCGGGCGGTCCGACGTGGGCTGGTCATGTCTTCTGGGCGGGCGACTCGCGAGTTTACGTCTTCGAGGCCCGGGGGGCGAGCCAGCTCAGCACTGATGATCTCAGGGACCCTGGCGATGCCCTAGCCAACCTCCGTCGGGATTCCGTGGTGAGCAATGCGTTGTCTGCTGACACCGAGTTCCACATCAATTACCGTCGCGTGGAGTTGCACTCTCCATTTCTGGTGGTGTGCGCTACCGATGGCTGTTTCGGATATGTACGTACGCCGATGCATTTCGAGTACCTGGTGCTGAGGCACTTGCTGGAGGCGCGCAGTACCGATGCGTGGTCGTCAGCTTTGCAGGCCGAAATTGCGGCCGTCACGGGTGACGATGCGGCTATGTCGACGCTTGGGGTGGGCGCGGACCTTCAGGAGTTTCAAAAGCTGTTTGCGCCACGGGTCGCCGAGCTTGCATCCGACTTCATTGAACCGCTCGACGACCTCAGTGACGCTGTCACCCAGGCCGAGCAAGAGCTTCGGGCACTGCAATCGCGCGAGCTCGATGAGATGACGGAAAGGTGGAACCGGTACAAGCCGGAGTATGAGCGCTATCTCCGACCCGAGGCCGTAATGGAGGACGAATCCACGTCGGGTGAAGAGATCGCGCAGGAGGAGGCAGC
>DATCXA010000361.1:0-3998 GCA_036566085.1 Propionibacteriaceae bacterium | reverse complement strand
GCCGGTGCCTGCACTTTAATGACCGCGTCATACGAGGGCTGGTCAAATACCTGGTAGCTGGTGGTGGTGACGTTGCCCTTGGGGTCCTTCACCTGCATCCGGGCGCCGGACAGGTAGGTGGTGGTCGTGGTCAACGTCCCCCACTCGGAGGTCTGCCGGGACTGGGTCAGTCGGCCCACGGCGTCATAGGTACTGGCGCTACCGCTGGTGATGGAGCCCAGGCTTGGGCTGCCGGCGACCGGATAGGACACGAACGTCTTTTGGCCCTTCCAGTCGTAGTCGGTACGCGCGCTGGTGTGCGAGGTGCTGTCAATGGCACTGTAGGTGTCACTCAGCACCGGGCGCAGTTCCGCATCGAACCAGGTGACCTGGCGGGCGTCACCCTCGATCATCGTGCGTCGCCAGTGATTGGCTCCCATGCCGCGCTCCGCCGCGGTAACGAAATCGTAGGTGAAACTCTTGGAGTTCCAGACGCGCTCGTCGCCGGTGGGGTAGTCGATCCGGCTCAGCCGACCGACCGGATCGTAGCTGTAGCCGGTAGCACTGCCGGCCTGATCGGTGACGCGCGTAATTTGGCCGAAGTCATCGACCAGCAGGCTCTGCGTGGTGCTGTCGGGGTAGACCACCGTCTGCGGGATGCCACGCTTGTAGTTGCTCAACGTGGTGGTGTGACTGTTGCCATCGGTGAAGCGAGCCAGATTGCCCTGCGCGTCAAAGGCGTAGCTCATCAGCTTCTGGCCGAAGTGCCAGCGCTCCTTGAGCGTCAGCTTGGACAGGTCATAGACGTTCTGGTCGACCGTCTCGCCGACGGTCAGGTTATCGGTCTGCAACGGCAGGGCCAGCACCCAATGGGGCAAGTCGTTGAGGTAGCTGGTCTGCTCCTCCACGGCACTCTGCCCGGTGATGCTATTGAAGCGCTTGGTCTTCGTGATCTGCGCAAAAACGTTGAAGGCCTCCGCTTGCCAAGTGTACGTATCGCCGCTCTGGGTCAGTACGCGCTGGTTGAGCGGGGCCTCTTGCCTGACCACGGCCAGGTTCATGCGTGACTGCAGATTGTCGCCGTAAACACTCGGCCACGGCCCTGCGTCCGGCCTCGAATAATAGTTGGCCACGGAGCGGAGCACGGTTGTGCCAACGGCACCGTCGTGACTATCGGTCCGTTGCAGTTGCCCCTCGCTGATATCGAAGCGGTTACTGAACGTGTAGCGGCTGGCGCGGCCATCCGGACCGATGACATCGGTCCAGACCTGAGTGGGGCAGCCGCTTGCGCAATCCTGTGCCCAGCTTTGATTGGGGGCGGAGTAGGTATAGTTCCAAGCCCGTGCCGGCAGCCCGGCGCCACTGAAGGTTTTCCGGGCGATGGTCAACTGGTAATAAACGCGCGGAAAGACGGCGTACCCGTTATCCGGGTTCGAGTTAGGGGAGCCGGTGCACTGCTTGGGCACATAGGAGCGACCGTGCACGGCCGCTTTCAAATCGAAGCTCCCGGTCAGTCCGGAAGGATGCGTGATGGTACCTGTCCATGTACCCGTCACAAGCTGGGCCGGCGTACTGCAAGTACCCCCGATGGGGTCCATGTCGGCAGCCAGAAAACTCGCAAGGTTGTAGGACCAGGCGGAACGATCCGGCAACACCACCTTGGTCAAAGCGTGATAAAGACTCGTCGCGTACTGGTACGTCCAGGTGCGGGGAGTTCCACTGGCGGGCTGCAGCGTGGCGGTACTGACGCGTGAAGTGCCTGTAACGTAGGTCAGGCTCAGTTGGCGTCCGTCGCTGGCGGTAATGGCCGTGAGGTTGCTGCCGTTGTAGCTGTAAGTCAGCGCATTGCCGAAACGATCCTCGATGCGGGTCACCAGCAAGGACGCCTGGCGGCGCATCAGTCGGTCACTGGTGGCAAATAGGGATTGCACCTTCCCCACTCGCAACCCGGCCGGGCTCGAGCCCAATGGCCGTTCCATGGTTGGCGCCCAACGGTAGACCATATGGTTGAACCAGTACTTGGTCCCGTCCGGCGACACCGCAAAAAAAGCTTCACCGACATCACTGCCGTCGGTAGCAGGTAAGCAGCCGACCATCCAATGGTTCTTCGTGACGATCGGGAAGCTCATGCCGCTCATCTGGGGCGACAGGGTATTCTGCGACGCCCGGCGCAGAAGGTCCTGGCTGCCTTGGCCGGGCACAACTAACTGATAGCCCGCCCACCACGAATGCGGCTCCCAATCGGAGCCGCCCGACTGCGCCGCCACCGTCGGCGGCACGTTGAACAAACTGCAGCGCGCGGTCTTGTTGCCCGCGTTGACCAGCCATCCCATCACGTTCGCCTGGTAGGCCGTCATGGTGGTGATGCGGGGCACCTCCATATCCCAATCGGAAAAGGCGCCGTCGATGGACTCGGACTCTTTCGCCTCCCTCGGGTGGAAGGACCTCGAAAGCTGGAGCAGGGGCCCGTTGCCGGCCAGGCTGATGTCAGTCTGTTCGAAAGACAGACTGCCGTTGTAGAGACTGATGTTTTCGCCGAAAGGGTTCTCCCCCAATGGCTGAATATCTTCGCTGACCCGGATCAGCTTTTTGTATTCGTCCTCGGGATGTACCACCGTCGATTGGGCATGGACCACACCGCACGACAACACCACACCAAGCAGCAACGACACGCAAAGACGGGCCAACCGTCCTTTTGGCAAAAACATCATTCCATGATCCCCAGCGATCGACCGCGTTGCGCGGCGAGGTGCAATGGGAACGCAACCGGACCTGCGCGGTCAAGTCGCGTCAGCGCGATACCGGGCCAGTGCTCACCCTTGTGAAATCCTTCAGGCAATTGCCGCAGCAGTGCGGGATACACACGGACTGCGAGAAGGAAAGTCCTGGAGGCCGCCCTTCCCATCGGGTGGAGAGAACATGGGCTGATTGCAGCAGTGCCTGGACGACAGCCCCATAGGCAACGCCCAGCGCCGCGATGGTTTTTTGCGTGGCACCCGCCGGATGTAACTGGCCGCCGCTTCGGCCAGAATGGGGCATGGCCCGCAAACCATCATCCCCCGCCGCCGTTGCCGTCGCCGACCTCGGCGCGCCGGAGTTGTTCCTCAGCCGCGAGCTGGCGGCGCTGGAATTCAACTTCCGCGTGCTGGCGATGGCGCACGATCTGCAGGTGCCACTGCTGGAGCGGCTGCGCTACCTCAGCATCGTGGCGAACAACCTCGACGAGTTTTTCGAGGTGCGCGTGGCGATGCTCAAGCACCACCATGCCTACGGCTCGGCCGCGCCCGGCCCCGACGGCATCCCCTCGGGCGAACTGCTGGCGCGCATCCGCACCCGCGTGCTCGACCTGGTCACCGATCAGTACGCCACCTGGCAGGACGAACTGGGCCCGCAACTGGAAGCCGAAGGCATCCGCTTTCTCACCCGCGAGCGCTGGACGCCGCTGCAGCGGCGCTGGCTGCAGGGCTACTTCGAGCATGAGGTGCTGCCAGTGCTGTCGCCGCTGGGGCTGGACCCGGCGCACCCGTTTCCGCGCATCCTCAACAAGTCGCTGAACATCGCGGTGGTGCTCAAGGGCCGCGATGCGTTCGGCCACGAGGGCCACATGGCGCTAGTGCGCGCGCCGCGTTCGCTGCCGCGGATCATCCGGATGCCGGCCGAAGTGGGAGGCAACGGCAACGACTTCGTGTTCCTGGCCGAGATGCTGCAGGCGTTCGTCGACCTGATGTTCCCGGGCTTCAAGGTGGTCGGCTCCTACCAGTTCCGGGTCACCCGCAACAGCGAGCTGATCGTGGAGGAGGCCGAGGTGGAAAACCTCGCCCACGCGCTGAGCGAGGAGCTGATCGGCCGCGGCTACGCGCGCCCGGTGCGGCTGGAAATCGCCAGCGATTGCCCGAAGTCGATCACCGCGATGCTGGTGGGCAACTTCGAGCTCGAGGAAGCCGACGTGTACCGCTGCAACGGCCCGGTCAACATCATCCGCGCCGGCCTGATCTACGACTGGCTGGAGCGCCCGGACC
>DATCXA010000354.1:0-2548 GCA_036566085.1 Propionibacteriaceae bacterium | reverse complement strand
CGGCGGGTCTGCGGGTGCACCAGGTCGACGTAACGTATCTGCCGCGACGAGGACGATCGAAGGTGACTGGTACGCCACTGGGCGCGCTCGGCGCCATACGGGACTCGCTCGTTGCTCTTGATCAAGTGAAGCCGGCCGCCCGATGATCCAACGGGCCCAGATCGTGGTGATCTTGGCCAAGGAGCCGAAGCCGGGACTGGTGAAGACTCGGCTACAGAGCCAGTTCACTGCAGACGAGGCAGCCCAACTGGCCGCCGCGGCGGTACGCGATACCCAGCGTGCCGTCCGCGCCTCCCGAGTTCCGCGACGAGTTCTCTGCTGGGACGGGGATCCGGCGGCACTTGCGGCCGGATTCGAAGTCCTGCAACAGCGCAGCGGTACCCTCAATGACCGGCTGGCCGGCGCCTTCGATGATCTTGGCCGAGGCGGCCCTGCAAGGGTTCTGTTGATCGGCATGGATACGCCGCAGGTCAGCAGCGGGCTTCTCGATGCCGATTGGGAGGACTGTGATGCGGTCCTTGGGCTGAGCGAGGACGGCGGGTTCTGGGCTATCGGGCTGCGAATACCGGATTCTGCCGCGGACGTGTTTGCTGACATCGAGATGTCGACCGCGCGTACCGGTTCGGCCCAGCTAGCCCGTTTGCTGAGCCTGGATCGATCGGTGAAGCTGCTGCCACCGCTGCGCGACATCGACGAGCCTGCGGACGCCGCGTACGTCGCCGATCGCTTTCCCGAGTTGGAATTCTCGCGCTGCTACGCCGCCCTCATGGCCCGTCAACCTGAGTTGATCTTCGATCAGCTTTACGCCGGAAGCCCGGTGCGCTGCGACGCAGAAGGCGAAGTTGTGCTACCACTTGACGCTGCCCGGTGGTCGGATCACGCCGATGAAGTTGATCAGTTGGTGGTATCGCGCTGTCGTGGTCCGGTGCTTGATCTCGGCTGCGGTCCGGGGCGCATGGTGCAGGCCTTGGCCGAGGCGGGCATACCAGCTCTTGGGGTCGACATGTCCGCGGTAGCCGTGTGGGGTACAAGATCACGTGGCGCTCTGGCCATCCAGGCAAAGTTGGCCGACAGGTTGCCCGCCGAAGGGCGTTGGGAAACGGTCCTGCTCATGGACGGCAACATCGGGATCGATGGCAACATCGGTGCCCTGCTGGAACGATGCCGATCACTGCTTCTCCCGGGCGGCACCATCATTGTGGAGATCGATCCCCGTCCGGACTGGCACCAGACCCGGCGCGTGCGGCTCACCGCACAAACCTCCGGCTTCAGTGCGGAGCTGATATGGACCCGTACTGGCGCAGCGACGGTGCGACGACAAGCCCGGCCGCTCGACCTGCTGGTCGACGAGGAATGGAGCGCCGGTGGTCGGGCCTTTCTCTCCCTGAAGTCGCCGACCTGAACGAGGGTCGGGGAGGACGCGTCGTAGCAGGGACCTAGGGCAACCACGCGGGGAGAGCAGGCCATCGTGAATGAGCAGAGCCGCGAGAAGCCACAAGGGTCCGGGCGGTCTGATACACCAGACTCGATCTCGCACCCGCGCGAACGAGCTGGCTGCAGAGCTCAACCCATGGTCTGGGCTGGCGAACTTGCATAAGTTTGGCTCTGGGCGGTCATCGCCGCCATCGTGGTGGCGATCCCCAGCACCATCGCCGGTTCCCAGTTCAACGTCTTGTCCAACCCTCGCATCCCGATCAACGAGGGCACAACCGCTGGCGGCATCATCACCGCGATTACTACCACCGCCGGGTCGACAAGCCGGCCTCCGGGGCTAACGGCAAATCCCAACCTGCATCATCATCACCCCAACCCATAAGGAGCATCATGACTGTCACAGAAGACCAGCTGCGCAGCGTCGCCGGAGGCGGCGGGAACGTGGTCACGACCGCCGGGAACAAGCTTGGCGGCATCGGCCAGATCTATCGCGACGATCAGACCGGGGAACCCAACTTCGTCACCGCAAAGACCGGGCTGTTCGGCACGTCCGAGTCCTTCGCGCCAGTGCACGGCGCCGATATTCGCAGCATTGACATCGTCGTGGACTTCGACAAGGACACACCCGCATCAAACGCCCCGCGGTGGAGAAGGAGGCCGTGCCAGTGCAGCGGGCTCGGCTAGATACTGAGACCATCACTGAGCAGGTCACTGTCAAGCTGGCCCTCTTCGGCTTCTACCTAGGCTCATCGTTCGCGCCGAACCACATAGGCATGCCGCTGGTCTCTCCGCGACTGAAGTTGGACTTTCTCCGCCGCCAGGTCCTGATGAGTCGCAATATCAGCGGCGGACGCTTCATGTCGATCCTCATGGGCGGCCTCAACTACCAGATCGAACACCACTTGTTCCCCTCGATGGCCCGCCCGTACCTCCGCAAGGTACAACCCCTGGTCGCCGCCTACTGCGCGGCCGAGGGCGTGCCATATACCCAGACGGCGTTGTGGCAGTCGTACGGGGTCGTCATCCGCTACCTCAATAGCGTGGGACTTCGGGGAAGGGACCCCTTCCTCTGCCCGCTCGTTGCACAGCGCCGCGCACTGTAACCGTGACGGCG
>DATCXA010000337.1:0-2832 GCA_036566085.1 Propionibacteriaceae bacterium | reverse complement strand
ACGCCGGATGATTGGCGCCAAGCCAGCCGACACGATCTCCCCTGTGGACGCCGAGCCCGCTGACCCGTGCGCCAGGCGACGAACCCGATTCGCAAGCTCACTGTAAGTGCAGTGCCACTCGCCATGGATCAGCGCGGCCTGATCGGGCGCGATTCGTGCTCGCCGCTCGATCCAGGACCCGACTCCCCGGTCCATCACCACTTCCAAAGGCTCCCACACCTCCAACCAACGGCCCACGGACCCAACTGCCAGTTCAAGGCAAGACAGGCCCCAAGACGTCGGCGTCCACTGATCCGGCGGTATAGAAGACCTCCGAGATGCTCCAACGCCTGTGCGGCATTGAGCAAGTCATGGCCCGGCGCTTACGGGACGCTGGGTGGCGGATTAGTTCGGTTCCAACGCCTCAACGAGGAGGACATCCGTGGAGCGTGGCCACCGATGTCCGAGCTGTCAGATCCGTATCCCTGCTCGGCGACGCCCAGCTCGCGTCCACGGACGGTGCGAACTAGGGGCCGTCAGCCCGTGGTCGCGCCTGCGCCCGCGGCGCAAATCTGTCAGGCTCAATCGCTCCGTTTGTGGCGCCGGTCCACAGCATCCCGGCAGATGGTGCTCGGTAGCCTGAGCCTCGCAACCGAGGTCGATCAGGACGGGAGATTCATGACTGAGTTAACGCTGCCGCAAAACTCGTTGGGGCGTACGGGAGTGTCGGTGACCAAGCTGGGTTACGGGGCGATGGAGGTCCGCGGGCCGCGGATCTGGGGCGGCCGGCCGATCGAAGATGGCGAGGCGGAGCAGATCTTGAACGCGGCCGTCGATAACGGCATCACCTTCATCGACACGGCGAACGACTACGGGCGCAGCGAGGAGTATATCGGCCGGTTTCTATCGCAGCGCCGCGATGAGTTCGTATTAGCCACCAAGTGCGGCTGCACAGTGGTGCGGCGCGACGAGAGCACCGACGACACTCCGCATGTGTGGACCAAGGAGAACTTGTTCCGCGGCTTGCACGAGAGCCTGGCACGGATGCGAACCGACTACGTCGACGTGATGCAGCTGCACAACCCCAGCGTCGAGCAGTGCGAGAACGGAGACCTAGTCTCGGCCTTGCAGGAGATGAAGGACCAGGGAAAGGTGCGCTGGATCGGTATCTCCGCCACCCATCCGCACCTGGAGACCTACATCGGATGGGGAGTGTTCGACACCTTCCAGATTCCCTACTCCGCCCTGGAGCGCCAGCATGAGGGCCTAATTCAGGCGGCGGCGGACTCGGGAGCGGGCGTCGTTGTTCGAGGCGGCGTCGCCCGTGGCGAACCCGGCGCCGGCTTGGGCGACAAGCACCGCTGGGAGAGCTGGGAGGCGGCCGGCCTGGACGATCTGCTCGAGGAGGGCGAGACCCGGACGGGGTTCTTGCTGCGGTTCACCAACGCGCATCCGGGCATGAACACCAACATCGTCGGCACCATGAACGTCAATCATCTGAAAGAAAACATCGCGGCCGCTTCTAGCCCATTGGCAGCCGATACCTACGCAGAGGCTAAAAGACGCTTGGACGGCGTGGCGACTGATCGGTGAATCGCGGTTGGCCAGCACTCCGGGCTTCGAGTTCACCACAGGTCGCGGTCGACGATCTCTTCCGCTGCCTCGATCGTGTCTAGTCGACCGGCATGTCAAACGAAGTTGGCGCCAGTACGTCGTAGCCTCGGCGTCGATTCCGAGACGAAACGTTTAGTGGAGCTCATCGCTGCAGGAATGTCCGACGCGCTGTCGGCTGGTGCTCCGCGGATCGGTTGTGCCGTACAGGCGGCATGGTCGTCGGCCTCGCCCGGCATCCGAAGTCGAGCACCACATTGATGTCCGTTTGGCGATCGGTTAGCGGGCTGGCATGCCGCTTGCCCCGTCATGCCCCGGTGGTCCCTGATGTCAGCTCATCGCGGACAGTTGAGCCGAGGTCACCCCAGCATTCAGCAATCTTGCCGTCGACTGTTCTATAGATCACCAACTCCTGCGTGCGGATGACCCGCCCCGTTGCTGCAATTCCGCGGAAAAGGCCGGTGTGGGTGCCGGTCCCGCACAAGCGGGCAGCCAGCCACTGCCCGTCGACCAGCAGACGCTGCAACTCCCACTGATAGTCAGGAAATGCCTCGACCACCGCGCACAAACCGGCGATGTATCGGCTAAGCCCCTCCGTCGGGCCGTTGACGTCGTCAGCGACGAATTCGCCAAGTTCGTGGAACCGATGCTCGTTGCACCGTTGGAGATAACGCCTGTAGAAGACCAGCAGATTCTCCCGTTCTGACTTCATGCCGCACACTTTGTCAGTTCACCAGGCTTCCGCACACGGCAGAGTTGTCACTGGAGGCCTACAGAGGCACGCAAGCGGATGGCCTAGGGCGCACGTAGGGGGACCCGCCTGCGGACCGCTGAGCACTGCGCCTCGCGAAGTGGACAGTTAGGGATGTCGCCCGGCCCACGGACGGTGGGGAACCGCTAATTGAGCATCTGCGCAAGATTGCTGAGAGTCGCGATTGGATGCGTCAGAGCCTCCGCGGGGCACCTCACGTTCGCTCGGCCTTGCACCGTCAATGCCGGCCCGAGGTTGATGGCGTCACGTCACCGTCAGCGAGCGGTTGATTCGCACCTGGCGTGGCAACACTGAGATGCTGATCTACCTCCGGGATCGCCTAATCCCAGCCGATTCAGCGATGGAACTCAACGAGAAAGGTGCTCCCCGAGGGCCGCGCCGGCACCAGGAACACTCTCCCCGGCGGCCGGCGGCGGCCGGCTACGAGGCCGGTCGAGTGCCGTCGGCGTCACTTGCTCGAACGCCGTTCA
>DATCXA010000296.1:0-2410 GCA_036566085.1 Propionibacteriaceae bacterium | reverse complement strand
TGCAGCACGAGGATGGCCACAGCCACATCCAGTCGTCGCTGATACCCAATTGCGTGTCCTACGACCCCACGTTCTCCTACGAAGTAGCGGTCATCGTTCAGGAGGGCCTGCGGCGCATGATCGGCGAGCAGGAGGACGTCTGGTACTACATCACGCTCATGAACGAGAACTATGAGCATCCCGCGATGCCTGAAGGGGTTGAGGAGCAAATCCTCAAGGGGATGTACCTGTTCCGCGCCGCTGATGCGGACGGGCCAGTGGGAAAGAAAACCCCTCGGGTGCAGCTGCTGGGTAGTGGCACGATCTTCCGCGAGGTGCTTGCTGCCGCCGACCTGTTGGCGTCGGACTTTGGCGTTGCCGCAGATGTGTGGAGCGTGCCGAGCTTTAACGAGCTGCGTCGGGAGGGACTCGACGTGGAGCGGTGGAACCGATTGCATCCCACCGAAGAGCCCAAGCGCAACCATGTCGAAACCTTGCTGGCCGATCGTCCGGGACCGGTGATCGCATCGACGGATTACATCAAGACATTTGCTGATCAGATCCGGCCGTTCATTGATCGGCGGTACGCGGTGCTTGGCACCGACGGCTTTGGCCGCTCGGACTACCGGAAGGCGCTACGCGAGTTCTTCGAAGTTGACCGCTATTTCGTCACATTGGCCGCGCTGCATGCGCTGGCCCAGGACGGGCTGTTGCCTAAGGAGCGCGTCGCAGACGCCATAACCAAGTACGACATTGACCCAGATAAGCCAAACCCGATGCGGACCTGATGGGAGCGAGTAGTGGCCACAACTGAAGTAGCAGTCCCAGACATCGGCGACTTCGAAGATGTACCTGTAATCGAAGTCCACATCGCGGCCGGTGATGTCGTCGCCGTCGATGATCCATTAGTGACCTTGGAGTCCGACAAGGCCACGATGGATGTGCCCAGCACCGCTGCCGGAGAGATCCGTGACCTTTTGATCAAGGTTGGCGATCGAGTTAGCCAGGGCACTCCGCTCGTTGTGCTGGAAGACACTGGCGAGCCAACCGCAGAGCCTCCAACGATGATCGGTCAGCAGGAAGCCACACCTCCTGCTGCCGCAGCGCCTGCCCCGGTACCAGAGGTTGCGCCCCCTGCTGTCCGGCCTGCCGCTGCTGCGGCGCCGGCCGGTGCCCCTGCTGAAGAGGTTGTGCCCGACTTTGTCGGAATCCATGCCGGGCCGAGCGTACGCCGACTCGCACGAGAGCTGGGCGTTGATCTCTCCTCAGTCAAGGGAACCGGGCCAAAGGACCGCATTACTAAGGAGGATCTGCTGGAGACTGTGCGCGGACCGGCCGCCCCTGCCGCCGCTCCGGCGCCGGCCGCGGGCGGTACGGGCATTCCGCCAATTCCGGCGGTTGATTTCTCCAAGTTCGGCCCAATTGAGGTCGAGCCACTGCCGCGGATCAAGAAGATCTCCGGTCCGTTCCTGCTCCGGTCTTGGCTCAACATTCCGCACGTGACCCACGGCGACGAAGCCGACATCACTGAGCTCGACGCCTACCGAAAGGAGCTCGATACCGCCGCGAAGGCAAACGGATACCGCGTCACACTGCTTGCCTTCCTGCTCAAGGCATCGGTGTCGGCGCTGCGCGCCTACCCCACGGTCAACAGCTCGCTGTCGCCCGAAGGTGACAGCTTGATCCTCAAGAAGTACGTCAACATCGGAGTCGCAGTGGATACACCCGATGGCCTGGTTGTCCCGGTGATCACCGATGTCGATCGCAAAGGCATCACCGAGCTGAGTAAGGACCTTGGTGCGGTCTCGGCAAAGGCTCGGGACGGCAAGCTGGGCCCGAGCGACCTACAGGGTGGCACATTCACCATCTCGAGCCTGGGTGGCATTGGCGGTACGAACTTCACCCCGATTGTCAATGCGCCCGAGGTCGCAATCCTCGGTGTCGTCCGCTCCAAGCGGGCGCCGGTCTGGGATGGCGACCAGTTCATCCCCCGAATGATGTTGCCCGTGTTCCTCTCCTACGACCACCGGGTGATCGACGGCGCGCTGGCGGCCCGCTTCACGCGACACCTGTGCGACGCCCTCTCCGACATGCGCCGGCTCCTCCTCTAGAGGTAGCTCTATCACCGACGCATCCCGTCTGCTAAGTAGAGGAGAACCGCATGAGCGTTCAGGAGGTCCGGGTCCCCGACATCGGCGACTTCAGTGACGTACCAGTCATCGAAATCCACGTGGCTGCTGGGGACACGGTGGCGGTCGACGATCCGATCATGACCCTGGAATCTGACAAGGCGACCATGGATGTTCCGGCGCCGATTGCCGGTACCGTGACGGCAGTTCCGGTGTCGGTCGGCGACACGGTGTCCGAGGGTGATGTCATTCTCAGCGTCGAGGTTGCCGAAGCCGAAGCTGCGCCTGCTGCCGAGACAGCC
>DATCXA010000238.1:0-2550 GCA_036566085.1 Propionibacteriaceae bacterium | reverse complement strand
CGGCGGTCGCCCGCCGCACCAGCTGCGCCGAGATCCCGAACCGGGAGGAGTCGTCGATCCCTGACACCGCCTTCAACTCGGTGCCATCGGCCAGGTGGAACCCGCCCACCACATCCAGCTGCCACAACTCCATCGGCCGGGCCCGCTCCCACCGCCGATAATCCGACCGGCGCCGCCTCCGCCGCCCCGGCACCACCAACCCGTTCCGCAGCAACGCCCGATAGATACTGGTCCGACCCGGCACCGGGCCAATCCCATCCCGCTGAAGCTGATAGCCGATCCGATCAGCACCCCAGACCGGATGCGCCCGCCTAATCTCGACGATCTTGGCCTCCACCACAGGGCTCATCTGATGCGGACAGCCATGCGGCCGCGACGACCGATCACCCAAACCACCCAGCCCACCATCGGCGGCATAGCGCCGCAACCAGATGTGCAGACTCTGCCGCGACACCCCGAACCGGCGAGCCACCTCCGTCACCGAAGCGCCGTCCAACACCTCCCACACCGCCCGATACCGTTGCTCGCCCACCCGCAGCTCCACAAGCATCCCCGAGCTCCTTCCGCAGTCGATAACGACCACGGAAGAACCCACCGACCAGGCACCGCAACAGCCCTGCCAGCGCGAAAGTGTCAAGCACCTGCCGGAACCGCTGTCGCGCAGCAACCGGAACTGCGTCCCAAAACCGTCAAGCAGCTACCGGAACCTGATGGTCAAGCATGAACCGGAACTGCACAAATCGCGCTGCGACCGCTGACAAGTACCCGTTAAGTACCAATGAGCAGAGAGCGGAGGTGATCGAGCTGCGAAAGCCAAGCTGACTAGGTGAAACATGGAGCCGCCTATCGGAATCGAACCGATGACCTACGCATTACGAGTGCGTCGCTCTGCCGGCTGAGCTAAGGCGGCGGGTTGGCGCCGGGCTTGGCTCGGCACGGTCGCCAACTATATCGAGCGGACTAACGCATGGCGAAGAGCAATGCAGGCCCGAACGGAACAAAGCCAGCTAGCAGCGAATCCCATCGCGCGGCACTTCATCACGGACGAGGTAGCCGACAACCAGCTGTCTAACGCAACTGCTCTGCCCGTACGCCAAGTGCCCTTCACCATCGAGTGTCACGAGCACTCCTGAGCCCAGTTCACGAGCCATTGACTTGGCATACTCGTACGGCGTCGCCGGATCCCCGGTGGTACCGATAACCACGATCGTCGGCGCACCGTCGGCATCGACCACCGGCTGCTTGGACGCGGGCTTCACCGGCCACAGCGGGCATACCAGATCCGGACCATTGAGCGGACCCAAGACCGGGGCACTCCGAGACTCCTCCGCTAGCCGCTTCTGCGCCCCGCGCACGCTGTCGTCCTGATTGTCCAGACAGCGGATCGCAGGAAAGGCATAGTTCAGTTGCCCGTAGCTGCCGTCGCGATCGCGCCGATCGGAGGCATCGGCAAGCTGCAATAACCCGCTGCCATCCTTGTCGAAGATCGCTGCGGTGAGCGCGTCGCGCAATGTTGGCCAGCTGCTCGTACCGCCATACATGGAGTAGAAGACGGCTTCGACGCCCTGCTGCTGGCTGAGAGAGCGCCCGCCGGATACCGGCATTGGCTGCTGATCAAGGCCATAAAGGAAGTCCTTGATCGTGGATAGCACCTCAGCACGATGGGAGCCCAGTCGGCATTCTGTGTTCGCACACCACGATGCGAAGTGATCAAGTGCACGCTCGAATCCTTGCACCTGACCGACCCGCGACTTGGAATTGATGTTGACTGCACCATCAAGGACCATCCGCCCGACTCGCTGCGGAAACAGTTCCGCATAAAGTGAGCCGATCTTGGTGCCATAGGAGGAGCCAAAGTAATTGATCTTGGCATCACCGACCAGCTGTCGAAGCAGATCGAGATCACGTACCGTCTCCATGGTCGAGACGTGTTCTAGCAACGCACCAGATCTCTTCAAGCACGATCGCCCGAACTCGACCTGTTTATCAATCCTGGCCTGCAACTCGCCGGGGTCATCGGGCGAGCTGTCCATCGTGAAGTAATGATCAAGATCATCTTTGCCAAAGCAGGTCACTGGTGTGGAGTGACCGACTCCCCGTGGGTCCCAGCCGACGATGTCATAGTTCTCCAGACCGGCCGCGTCGAAGTAGCCGACGTACCACACGCCCGAGCCGCCCGGGCCGCCCGGATTGATGAAGAGACTGCCAAGCCGCTGCTTGGCAGTGGCCGGGCGCTTCGCCACGAGGAGAGTGATCGCCGTACCGTCCGGATCGGCGTAATCCAGCGGTACCAGGATCGTGCCGCAGTACAGACCTTGACCGCACGACTTCCAGTTGAGCCGCTGCTTCTCATAGCGAGCGAGTCCTTTGCCAGGCGGCGGCTCGGCAAAGCCTTCAGGCTTCACCGTAGGAATCGGCTCGAGCGGTCGACCGTCTGCTGGCAACTGCGGAGTCGGCGTAGTGACTGAGGCCGGTGACGGCGCAGAAGACTGCTCATCGGCCCGGTTACTTGGGCCGGCCGAACAGGCGGCCAGCACAGCCAGCGCCGCC
>DATCXA010000225.1:0-2637 GCA_036566085.1 Propionibacteriaceae bacterium | reverse complement strand
GCAGCCAGCCGGCCGCCCGATGGTTTCGCCAGTGCGGGCCGCCGGATTGCGGCGCTGCCACCGGCATCATTCTTCGTCGTTAGCGCGATCTTCCACTACCTCGGCCCGTCGTTCGCGGTACTGCTATTCGCGCATCTCAGTGTCCTGGGCGTCGCATGGCTGCGGATCGCGAGCGCTGCGGTGCTGTTCGCGGCGTGGCGCCGGCCGTGGCGGCTGATCGCACGCTGGACCGGCAAACAGCGGTGGGTACTGCTTGCTCTCGGTGTTGTGCTGGCTGCGATGAACTCCCTGTTCTACTTGGCGATCGATCGGCTGCCACTTTCGACGGTCGGCGCCATCGAGTTCCTCGGCGTTGTGATCTTGGCCGCGGTTGGAACACGCACTCGGCGTAACGTGGTTGCTTTGCTGCTCGCGGTCGCTGGAGTAGCAGCGTTGACCAACATTCGCATTGTCTACGAACCGCTCGGGTTCGTATTTGCCTTCGCTAACTGCGGCCTGTTCATGATCTATGTCGTCTTGGGTCACAAGATCGCCAACACGAAGATCAACTTCGGGAGCCATGAGACCGCGAGTACGGCGTTGAGCGGCATTGATCAGCTTGGCGCGGCCATGCTGATCGCGGCGCTGGTGGCTACCCCGTTTGGTATTGGCGGCGCCGCGCCTGCCTTCGTTCACCCGAGCTGGCTGCTGTGGGGCATTGCTGTTGGGCTGTGCTCTTCGGTGATTCCCTATGTCGCAGATCAGCTGGCGATGGCCCGAGTGCGCCGCTCAACGTTCGCTCTCATGCTGGCCATCCTGCCCGCTACCGCAACCGTGATCGGTCTCCTGGTGCTCGGGCAAGTTCCCACCGTTCAAGACCTCCTTGGGATCGCGCTGGTGATCGCCGGCGTTGCCCTACATCAGGATCGTGAGCAAGGCGGGTGAAGGGCGTGATCGTCAATCGGCAGGCGCCCGGCGTGCAGTGCGGTATAGCTCGACGAGCTGCTGAGTTGTGGTGGCGTCCTGTGGCTCCTTGTCGTCGCGCCAGCGGCCGGTGAATCGGGGAAACCGCATTGACAAGCCAGCGTCCTCTTTGAGCTCACCCCAGCCTGCGGTGTGGTTGGGCGACAACGTGAGCTCGGCGCTGAGCACCTCCACGACCAGACTTGGCTCGAACCAGACATCGGCGTTGACATGTGAGTCGATCCGGGGAGGCCGCGGAGCCCGGATCAACGGTGCCAACTTTGCCGGCAGCGCGGCCAGCTCCGCGTCGGAGAACCCAGTGCCGCACTTGCCGACCGTCTGATAGAGCTCTGCCTCCGGGTTGTACGAGGCCAGCAGTACCGCGCCGTACGTGCCTCGCCGTCGACCCCGCCCGCTGTATGCCCCGACGACGACGAGGTCAATGGTGTCGGCCAGCTCGGTGCGGTAGTCGCGCTTGAGCTTGATCCAGAGCCAGCCGCGGGCCCCAGCCTGATAAATGGCGTCGGATCTAGTCGACTTACACACCAAACCCTCCGAGCCGTCTGCCACGGCCTGCTCAAATGCGGCATCCAGCGCCGGGGCCGTTGCCACCTCGAGTGCCGTGGTCAGCCGAAGCCGATCTGACAAGGTCACCGCCTCGGCGAGCCGTGCCCGTCGGTTGAGATAGGACGACTCGGTGAGATCTTGGCCATCGGCGTAAAGCAACTCGAAGCAGAACAACCCGACCGGCACGTCACGTGCGGCTTCGGTGATTCCGTGCTTGCGGCGACGGAACATGACTTCCTGGAACGGCCGCAGCTCACCCGCCGCAGCGTCATAGGCGACTATCTCGCCCTCAACGATTGCCTCCCGGGGACCGAGCCCCGTCTGCAGCAGTTCGACCACATCGGGAAATTGGCTGCTGACGCGTTCCTGCCGGCGGGTGAACAACTCAATGTGGCCATCAGCGGTGCGGTGTGCCTGCACGCGCATGCCGTCGTACTTGTACTCCGCCATGCACTGCCCACCAAGCCTCGCGAGAATCTCCTCCGCTTCGGAGAGTCGCTGGGCAAGCATGACCCGCACCGGGTTGCCGGGCCGCACCTGCAGCTCCTTTACCGCGATCAACCCACCGGAGGCCAACGTCGCGGCAACCAGGCCAAGATCGCAGCAGACGTTGTACGCCCGCTCCAGTACTGGCCGGTCCTTCCGGTTGCCGGTGTACACCTGCGCCAACGCATCCAGAATGGTCGGCGTCCCGATCCCAAGCCGAAGATTGCCGGTTACCAAACGGAGCAGGTACCGCGTCTCCAGTGGCGTAGCCAGTGCGAGAAGGCCGGCAAGCAGGTCGAGCTTGCGGCCCTGCGAGCCGGCGCCTTCGGCGCCGGCGATCTGGTGGAGGGTGTCAACGACCGCGGCTACCTGGAGGCTTGGCGCCCGATCTCCGGCCGTCGCCGCTAATAGAAGCTCCGCAGCCTGACCTAGGTCGCCCGCCTCCCGCACAGCTGCGACTACTTCCTCCGGCTCGACACTTGTCGCCGAAGCGACTGCGCGTAGTGCCAGCTTCTCAGCCAGGCCCAGGTCCACACCGGCGAATTCCGGCGCTATCAGCCCCTGACACAAGTAACAAACCGTAGGCAACAGCTCCTGCGGAGTCTGGGCTAGCAGGGCTGCGAGCCGGTCAATCAACATCAG
>DATCXA010000193.1:0-4444 GCA_036566085.1 Propionibacteriaceae bacterium | reverse complement strand
TGTCGGCTTCGGTCGGCCTCGGGACTTGCATGGTACGGACTCCTTCACGCTGGATTACACATCATCCCGCGCCGAGCGCTTCACACTCATGCAGGTACGCCTTCCCGGACCTTGAGGAAGGGCCGCGTCTGAAAGGACTCGGCGCCACCCGACCTCGACCGGTCACCGCTCATTTGCCCGCCATGACGTGGCTGTCGACCCAGCTCGCCAATGCCGGCACGGTCAGCAGAATGAGTATGCCGATTGCCCCGACTGCATGAACCAACACATTCCACCAGGGCGTACTTTCACCGCTGCTGTGCGCGGCGATCCAGTAGGGGATGAGCACGACCAGCCCGAGAACTGCGGATGCAATAGCCACGCTGTCCCACCACGATGACTTCTTGAACAGACCCCAGGTAGCGATCGTGAAACCCAGCAGCGTTATGAAGGCGAGGACCTGCGTGATGGACCACAAAATGCCTTTAGTAGAAATCCCTGGGCCAGCGAACATTGGCGTCAGCCACAGGTACGTCGTACCGAAAAGAAACAGCGCCACTCCACCCAAATTGCGCATAGTGAGCATGGCGTTCACCTCCATTACTACGTTCTGCGAGCGAGCTGCCACACGGAAGGGTCACTGGTCCATAGCAATTGGGGCATAGGTCACAAGGGACCGGCCGAAGGCGATCGGTCTCAATGCGGGCGTCGAGATAACCACTCGCACAGCTTTGATATTTTCGAATGGTGGTGATGAGTCCAGGGGAGGTGGCGACACCACACACGGCTGAGCGCCTCGCGAACCGAAGCGGCTCTCGCTACCCGCCCGGGACCGACGCGTTCTTCCGCCGCTGGGTCGCGTGCACGGTGGCCGGTGAGGCACTGGGCTTTACCGTCGCGGCGGCACTTGCCGCAACTCGCGATCTTTCACACATGCGGGAATTCGGGCTCTTGATTGCTGCAGGCGCGATCGAAGGGGCGCTCCTCGGGAGGGCTCAGTCAATGGCCATGTCACGACTGCAGCTGCCTGCCGCAGTTCTTCGTCTTTGGCCGGTGGCTACCAGCGTGGCTGCTGTCGTTGCCTGGTCAATCGGTCTCATTCCGGGCTCCATGCAGAAGATCTCCCTGGCGTCATGGACCGCGTGGCTCTTAGCCGCGGTGCTCGTCTTGTTGCTATTGGCCTCCATTCCGACGGCGCAGTTCATGCTGCTTCGGACAGCACTTCCTACCGCCGCACGATGGGTCAGGTTCAATGCCTTCGCCTGGCTGCTTGGGCTTAGTTGGACATTCGCACCGGCGGCGCTCGTTAAACCCGATACCCCCGTCGTTTCCGAAATCGGCGTCTACGCCATCGCGGGAGTGCTGATGGCGACCACGGTCGCGATCATCACTGGCTTGTGCTGGCTGAGCTGGCTCAAGCGCGGCAATCTCCGGACCGCAATCCCAGAGGTTCCTGACTGAACCACCTTCGGCGGCGTAACGCTGCCGCGTGAGGTGACGGCAGCTGGCCGGATCAAACAAGCACGGCATCGTCTGGGACTTCGATTCAACGTTGATCGGGTACCGACTCGATCGGAGTTGCAAGAGGCGATTCAGCGATCAGGCCTTTCCATCGTACGAATCCATGATCAAAACCCGCGCAGTGAATAGGGCCAGCCGATGATGATCAAGTCTTCATGGCCGCCGTAATCTCGACATCCGGTTCGGCGCCATGCCAGAATGCGAGGAAATTCCGTCCAGCAAAGGAAATCCCTTGATTGCCGCCCGGCTCAAAAAGGCCCGCCAAATTGTTGTTGCGGTCGCAGCACTATCCACAATCGTTCTGGCCGCCTGCGCCCCCACCCAAAACCCATCGTCATCGTCCTCACCGGCCGGCAGCGGCAGTCCCGGGCAGATCTCCTTTGTGACACCGGGGAAGCTCACCGTCTGCACTCACCTGTCCTATAAGCCGTTCGAGTTCAAGGACAGCTCCAACAAGGTGGTTGGGTTCGATGTCGACTTGATGGACCTGGTCGCCAAGAAGCTGGGCGTCACCCAGGAGATCTTCGACGTGGACTTCGCATCACAGACTTCCGGCGCGGTGTTCGCAGCACGGAAGTGTGACGCCGCCATGGGTGCCGTCACCATCACCGACAAGCGCAAGGAAGCCGTCGCATTCTCCGATCCCTACTTCAAAGCCACCCAGGCGTTGCTGGTCAAGAAGGATTCCGGAATTACCGACTTGTCACAGCTCCGCGGCAAGAAGCTTGGAGTCCAGACCGATACCACCGGTCAGATCTACGCCGAGGACAACAAGGCTGCCAACGGTTACGAAATCGTGGTCTTCGACGACGGGCCGACGACCCTAACCGGAGTGCTCTCCGGGCGCGTTGCCGCTGCGATCAACGACAACGGTACGGTGTACGACTTCGCCAAGGACAATCCGACAACAACTGTGTCCAAGGAGTTCAACACCGGCGAAGAGTACGGCTTCATGGGGCAGAAGGACAACGCCAACGCCGCGGCGTTGCTGGCCGTCATCAACGACGTGGTGAAGACGTCGAAGACCGACGGCAGCTATGACACCATCTACAAGAAGTGGTTTGGCGTCCAGCCCGCGTAAGCGCGAAGCCCGACCACTCGCCGTCTCCCGCGATTCAACTGCGGCCTCCGGCAACCGAGAAGCCGCCGGACTGAGGTTCGACTCGGCCTACTTCAGGAGGTTTTGCGATGAGCGTTTCCACCCTCGCTCCGCCGGCGCACCGGGGGCCGTCTCCGCGCCAACGCGCCAAGCGACGTCGGCTGATTCAGTACGTGGTCCTGGCCGTCGCGATTGTCGTGCTGCTCTTGGTGGCTGACTGGCAGCAGATCGGGCAAGTCTTCTTCCGGTCCGACATGATCTACGCCACCCTGACCCAGGGTTTAGGCACTGCGCTGCTCAACACCATCATCTATAGCGCTGGGGCTTTCATTATTGGCCTAGTCGGTGGCACCATCCTCGCGTTGATGCGGCTCTCCTCGGTGGCTCCATACCGCTGGATCGCTGGGATCTACATCGAGTTGTTCCGCGGCCTGCCGGCCCTCATCGTGCTGCTGGCGTTCGGCCTGCTGCCGCTGGCGTTTTCCGGCCTGATCATTCCGTTCGACCCGTACGGCACTGTGTGGCTTGCACTCGGCATAGTAGCCGCGGCCTATATGGCCGAGACGATTCGAGCCGGCATCCAGGCCGTTCCGAAGGGGCAGGTCGAGGCGGCTCGCTCGCTCGGCATGCCGGCTGGGGTGGCGAGTCGGAAGATCGTGCTTCCCCAAGCGTTTCGGATCGTCATTCCTCCGTTGACCAACGAGCTGATCTTGCTAGTAAAAGACTCGTCGCTTGCCTACATCTTGGGCTTGTCGGCGGCCGGCTATGAGCTGACCAAGTACGGGCGCGATCTGTCCAGCACCAACGCCAATCTCACTCCACTAGTGATCGCCGGTCTCTGCTATCTAGTGATCACGCTGCCGCTTACTTTCCTCGTGCAGCGGCTGGAAGCCCGCGCCAGGAGAGGTAGGTGAACGCGATGTCGGAAGCCGTCACTGACACCACCACTCCTCCAACAGCAGGACCACGAGAGGTGGTGGTCGAAGTCATCGACCTGCACAAGTCCTTCGGCTCTGTCGAGGTGCTCAAAGGCATCTCAACGATCATCCATCGCGGTGAGGTCGTTTGTGTGATCGGCCCCTCGGGCTCTGGGAAGTCAACGTTGTTGCGCTGTGTGAATCTGCTGGAGGAACCCACTTCCGGGCGGGTGGTGGTGATGGGCGAGGAGGTCACTGATCCCGACTGCGACATCGACCGGATCCGGAGCAACCTCGGGATGGTGTTTCAGCAGTTCAATCTTTTCCCGCACCTCAACGCCTTGCGGAACTGCACCATCGGGCAGCTCAACGTGTTGAAGCGCTCCAAGGAAGAGGCCGACACGAAGGCTCGAGAGAATTTGTCCAAGGTGGGTTTGACCGGGCGGGAAGGCGCCTTTCCCGCTCAGCTCTCCGGCGGGCAGCAGCAGCGAGTCGCCATCGCCCGTGCCTTGTCGATGGACCCTGGCCTGATGCTCTTCGACGAGCCGACGTCGGCGTTGGATCCTGAGCTTGTCGGCGACGTGCTTTCGGTGATGCGGCAGCTCGCCGCCGAAGGGATGACCATGATCGTAGTCACCCATGAGATGGCGTTTGCCCGGGAGGTGGCTGACCGGGTGATCTTCATGGATGGTGGCGTCATCGTTGAGGAAGGGCCCCCGGGAGACGTCATCGGGCGCCCGCAGGAGAAGCGAACGCTTACATTTCTGCAGCGGGTGTTGGACCCGACTCATGTACGAGCAGGCGAGGAGGATGAGGCGCACGAAAGGCGGCATGTCACTGATCACCAGGCCGGCGGCTCGACACCGCGCGACGACGATCTCAACCCCCTGCCCGGGATACCTCACTAACCCCTGGCTACCAGCCTCGC
>DATCXA010000172.1:0-8201 GCA_036566085.1 Propionibacteriaceae bacterium | reverse complement strand
CCCGTAAGGCAGTGCCGGACGCACACATCCTGATCGCTGACGACAACTCACCCGACGGCACCGGCAAGCTGGCCGATGAGATCGCGGCCTCCGATGACCACGTCCATGTCATGCACCGACTCGGCAAGGAAGGCCTCGGCGCGGCATACCTGGCCGGTTTCGAATGGGGGCTCAACGCCGGCTATGAGGTGCTGGTCGAAATGGACGCCGACGGGTCTCATCAGCCGGAACAGTTGCCCCAACTGCTAGACGCGCTCAGCGAGGCCGATCTGGTGCTCGGGTCGCGCTGGGTCAAGGGCGGCGAAGTCCTCAACTGGCCAAAGTCCCGTGAGATCCTCTCTCGCGGTGGAAATCTTTGGACCAGGCTCGCGCTCGGCATCCCGCTACGTGACGCGACTGGTGGCTACCGCGTCTTTCGCCGGAAGACTCTGCTGGGACTCGGATTGGACAATGTGGCCTCCGCCGGTTACTGCTTCCAGGTAGATCTGGCTTGGCGAGCATTGAAGGCAGGATTTAAGGTCGTCGAGGTTCCCATTACTTTCATCGAGCGGGAGTACGGCGACTCGAAGATGAGCCAGAAGATTGTCATCGAGGCGCTCATGCTCACCACGCTGTGGGGGATCGGCCACCGGGCTCAGCAATTGCGGGCCCTTGTCACGAAGAGGAAAGCACTCGCCTCATGAGGCTTCGCCATGGATGGCCGCTGGTCCTGCTAGCGGTGTTGCTGATCGCCATCCCGATTCTCGAGGTCTGGGTGCTGGTCAAGGTGGGCCAACAGATCGGACTGCTGCCCACGGTGCTGATCTTGATCCTGCAGGCGATTGTTGGCGTCCTCCTGATGCGGCACGAAGGCTCCCGCGCTTGGCGAGCTCTCAATGACGCCTTCACCAACGGCAAGGTGCCAACCGGTGAACTCGCCGACGCTGCGTTGATCCTGGTCGGCGGCGTCTTGTTGATGCTGCCCGGTTTCCTGACCGACATCATCGGCTTCCTCTTTTTGTTGCGCTGGACCCGGCCGGTTGCCCGAAAGATCATCGCCTTCTTTGTGGCGCGGCGGATTAGCCGGCTGGGAATTCCGGTAATGCGGGCACGGCTGGATACCGACAACCTCATTGAAGGAGAGACCGTCGAACAGCCGGGGGCCAGTCAGCGCAAGCCAGATGGCCCCACCATCATCGCGGGAGAGATCGAGGAGCCGTCTGAGTCAGCAGGGCGTCCGGACGACTCACGCTAGCGGGCCAAGAGACCAGAACTCCGGCAGATAAATGACAGAAAGGCCGCCTTCTCGAGTCTGCGCCGCTGCTCGGGGGTACAGCAGCGCGGACGAGAAGGCGGCCTTTGGGCCTTGTACAGCTGCTCGGCGAAATGCCGACGCTCGCAGCTGAGTTCAGGCGGTCTTCTTGGGCCGCGCACCTCGGGACGACAATGCGGTTGAGCCCAACTCACCAGAACGCAGCTGGCTCAGGCGTTCGGCAAGGAGCTCTTCCAACTCGGCGATGGAGCGCCGCTCGCGAAGCATGTCCCAATGGGTACGCGGCGCCTTCTCTTCCTTTAACTCGGGCCGCTCACCATCGGAGCGCAGCGACTCCGCACCGCACCGCGGGCACTCCCACACCGACGGGATGTCCGCCTCAGCGGCAAACACGAGGGTGAAGTGGTGCTCACGGGGACAGTCGTAACCGACCTCCTGACGAGCAGCGAACTCGACACCGGCCTCGTCCTCGAAGCTCTTGGCCCCGAGACCAGTGCCCTTCAATGAACGATCAGCCATGAGCACAACCTCCGTCTAAATTCCTGACGTTCGTCCAACCCGAAAGGTTCAACTCGCGGCCGAGCCGATATGTTCCGCACTTTGATGCCAACTCGCCGATATGCACGTTATTAGTCAGACCTGAACCTGCTGTTTTGGCGGCGACTTCACACCGGCCAATGCGACGGCACCAGCCAGCAGTACCAAAGCGATCCCCACGATACCGACGCGGTCTGTAAACAAACCTGAGAGGAGGGCGAAAAGTCCCGGCGCCAGGAATGAGGCAGCTCGACCCGTGGTGGCGTACAGGCCGAACATTTCGCCTTCCCGTCCGACCGGCGCAAGACGTGCCATGAACGCTCGCGAGCTGGACTGGGCAGGACCCACCCACAGGGTCAAGATCAGGCCGAAGATCCAGAACATCGTGGTGCCATGGGCGAACAGCAGGATCAGTGACGTTGTGAGTAGGCCGATCAGCGAGATCATGATCACTTTCTTGGGACCAATGCGGTCCTCGATGGCACCCATGCCGAGCGCTCCCAGCGCGGCAGTGATGTTGGCGACAATGCCGAAGATCAACACCGCCGACTGTGCTAATCCGTACACACTGACCGCCAAGATTGCGCCGAAGCTGAAGATCGCCGCCAGGCCGTCCCGATAAAGGGCCGATGCGATGAGGAAGTGCACGGCGTTCCGGTCTCGCCGGAACAAAGCCTTGATGTCCTGGAGGAGCAGCCGGTAGGAGGCGAAGAAGCTCACCCGCCGGCGCTTCGGACCGGGCGGTTTCTCGGGGACAGCCACGAGCACCGGAATCGCGAAGACCGCGAACCAAACGGCCGAGAAGACCGCGATGGATCGGATGTTCAGGCCACCGGCCGAGGTGACGCCGAACCAGCCGACCTCTGGGGCAATGAATCCGATGTAGCAGATCAGCAGCAAGAAGATGCCGCCGAAGTAGCCCATAGCCCAGCCGAACCCAGACACCCGACCGATCGTGTCTGGAGTGGAAACCTGCGGCAACATCGCGTTGTATGAAACAACGGCGAACTCTTGAAAGACCGCGCCGGCGGCCAACAGGATCAGCGCAATCCAGAGGTAGCTGGGATCGTTCCTGATGCTGAACATGCCCACCATCACCGCGATCACCAGCGCGCTCCAGATAGCAAGGCTGCGTTTACGATGGCCGCCCGCATCGGCTCGCTGCCCGGTGATCGGGGCGATAGCTGCGACCAGCAAGCCTGCTATCGCGGTTGAGATGCCCAGCCACGTGTTGGCGCTAAGTCCGCCCGGGCGGGCATCTCCGACCACCCCGCGCACCACGTACGGACCGAAGACGAAGGAGGTGATGACCGCTGAGTACGCGGATGATCCCCAGTCCCACAACGCCCAGGCGAGCACAACACGGCGCTTGATCCGAGTGCCAACGGTCAACGTTGGCCCAATGTGCTCAGTTCCCTCGACTTGGTCGCTGTCCGTCATAGCTCCCCGATCTGTCTTGGAGTATCTATTGACCGGCATCTAACGGTCGTGCCACAGGCCGCGCCTCACGAGCACCTCTTTCAAGGTGTCGATGCGGTCGGTGAAGATCCCATCGACCCCGGCATCGATGAGTCTCTCCATGGTTTCGGAGCCGTTGACGGTCCAGATCTGGACCTTCTTCCCCGCACGATGAACGACCTCAACCAGTGACGGCGTGAGTACAGTGAGCCGGCGGCCGCGTACCGGAACTGAGATCGGCATCTGGAGCACCGGAGCCGGCGTGTTCAGCGCCCAGGTCAGCCAGGGCGCGAACCTGTTCGCGGCAATTCCCAGCGCACTTGCCGAGGACGGTACGCGCCGGCCCAGGCGGCGCCGTAGCTCGTAGAGCCGTCGGACACCGAACGAACTGACACACACCCGGTCGTAAGCCTCGTACTCCTCGATGGTGGAGACGAGCAGCTCTACTGCAGCCGGTGATTTTGCGTCGACGTTGAATCGGGCGTCGGGGAATTCGGCCAACAGTTCCGACAGTCGTGGAATCGGATCAATGCCATGGATCCGTGCCTCGGAAATCTCTGCATAGCTCAGATCCGCAATCGCACCGGTGCGGTCGGTCACCCGGTCCAGCAGCCGATCATGGAAGGCCAGCAGTACGCCATCGCGGGTGGCGTGCACGTCAGTTTCTAAGTAGCGGTAACCAAGCGCGACCGCTTGCTTGAATGCATACATGCTGTTCTCGCGATGGAGATTCGGCTCGTAAGTCGCTCCGCCGCGATGTGCGAAAGCCGTAAAGGGCACGTCGAAGTACGCATAATCAGCGGCCCTCATGCGCTCATTGTGCCTGGGGCCTCGAAGGCCCAGCGGATCATTGGCCTGTGACGTTATAGGCCGGGCAGCCGCTGCAGAAGCGCCTCGACAGATCCTGGCATCCAGCGAGGGATGCCGAGTGCCAGCAGATAGACATACCCGAAGATTCCGCAGCAGCCGAAGAAGACGACCCAGAAGACGCCTTTCGTCGTTCTGGGCCACGTGCCGTAGCGGTGCAGTTCCTTTTTGAACCACATCATCAACTGGTGTGCCCACTCGAACTCACTGGACCAAACGGCCAGGCCGAGCAACATGAGGGGGATACCGCCCGGTCCTGGAATGGGACCGCTGACGAGGCCGAGAGCGATCAGGATGAGCCCGAGAATGCCGACAGCCATGCGATAGACCATCAGTTGGCGCTTGTTCTCTCTGATCTTGCGTCGCCAGCGCCAGCGGTCTTCTTCGGGTTCGATGAGGATGTGGTGGTGATGCTCATGCTCAGGGTCGTGCTGGTTCGTACTCTCAGATCGGTGCGCAACCTCGCCTGCCCGCGGCAGGGTCACCGTCGGTAGCTCAGCGTCGGCAGGGTTCTTGTCGTCGACGCCGGGAGACATGGCCACCACTCTAAAGTGGCCGGCCAAAAAGCGCTGCTCAAGCCCATATCGGCGTCTCGACTACCAGAATGGCGCTGGTGACGACGATCTTGTCGATTCAGTCATCGGTGGCGTACGGGCATGTCGGCAACAGCGCGGTCACTTTTCCGCTGATGCGGATGGGTGTGGAGGTATGGCCAGTGATCACGGTGCACTTCTCCAACCACACCGGCTATGAATCCTGGCGCGGACCGCTCTTGAGCGCCACAGATCTCCGCGATGTCGTCCGAGGAATTGACGAGCGCGGCGTACTTGGCGAAGTCGATGCGGTGCTGTCGGGCTATCAGGGTCGCGAGGACATCGGCGCGATGATCTTGGATGCGGTCGCCTTGGTGAAGCAGCGCAATCGTGCCGCGATCTATTGCTGCGACCCCGTGCTGGGCGATGAAGATCGCGGCAGCTACGTCCGACCCGGAATTGCAGAGTTCATGCGACAACACGTCGTGCCTGCCGCACAGATCATCACTCCCAACCAGTTCGAACTGACTGCGCTGACCGGTCTGCCGGTAGTGACGATGGAGCACGTGCTACAAGCGGCCGATGCCGCACGCAGCCTCGGTCCGGAGGTCGTGTTGATCACGAGCGTGGTACGTCGCGACGGCCCTCCCGACACCATCGACATGGTCGCCGTCGACAGTGATGGCGCCTGGCTGGTGTCCACGCCGCGGCTACCGCGCAGCTTCACCGGCAGCGGAGACCTCACAGCCGCGACGTTCTTGGTCGCGATGCTGCGTAAATGGGACTTGGCAGCGGCCCTCGCCCATACCGCGGCTGTCATCTATGGGCTGCTGGCCGTCACGACGAGCGTGGGTAGCGCCGAGCTGGCCTTGATCGCAGCTCAGGACGAGCTAGTCCGTCCAAGCCATAGCTTCGAACCGGCACGCCTGCGTTAGCGTCGCATCTCGGCTCAGCAGGCATTTGGCTCAGTCGCGGAAGACCTCAATGTTGGCGCCCAGGGCATTCAGTCGGTTGGCCAAATCCTCATAACCACGATTGATGACGTAAACGTCGCGCAACTGGGACTCTCCACGAGCAGCAAGCATTCCCAGCAAGATGCAGACCGCGGGCCGTAGCGCCGGAGGACACACCACCTGCTGACCGCGCCACCGCGTCGGGCCTTCAACGATCACCCGATGCGGATCCAGCAGCTGTACCCGGGCACCGAGCCGGTTGAGCTCGGTGAGATAGATCGCCCGGTTCTCATAGACCCAGTCATGGATGATCGTTTTGCCGTGGGCGGTCGCCGCGATCACAGCAAAAAATGGAAGGTTGTCGATGTTCAACCCGGGGAACGGCATCGGGTGAATCTTGTCGATGGGGGAGCGCAGTTCGGATGGTCGAACGGTCAGGTCAACTAGCCGGGTGTGGCCATTGGCTGCCAGATACTCCTCGCCAAGGGAGTAGTCCAAACCCATCTCTTCCAAGATCGCCAACTCGATCTCGAGGAACTCGATGGGTGCTCGCTCGATCGTCAGGCTTGATTGGGTGACGATGGCGGCCGTAAGCAGGCTCATCGCCTCAATAGGATCCTCGGACGGGGCAAACTCGACGTCGGTATTGATGCTCTCGACCCCGTGAATCCGCAGCGTTGTTGTTCCGATGCCATCGATCTCGACGCCCAGATGGGTGAGGAAGATGCAGAGATCTTGAACCATGTAGTTCGGGCTGGCATTGCGCAGTACCGTCACCCCGGGCGAGAGTGCCGCAGCCAGCAGCGCGTTCTCGGTAACCGTGTCGCCCCGTTCGGTCAGAGTGATGGGCCGCGCCGGTTCGACTGACTCGTCCACTGTGCAGTGGTAGAAGCCGTCAGTGGGGTGTACGTGCAACCCAAATCGCCTGAGCACCTGCAGGTGCGGCTCAATGGTGCGCCGCCCGATATCGCACCCTCCGGCGTACGGCAGTTTGAAGTTTGGGTAGGAGCGCAGCATCGGACCGAGGAACATGATCACCGAGCGGGTACGCCGTGCCGCCTCCAGATCCATCTCATCCAGTGACAGCTCTGCCGGCCGTACCAGCTCAAGATCATTGCCGTCAGCGGACCAGGTGGCCCTGACGCCGATGCTGGTGAGCACCTCGACGATCCGGTTGACCTCCTCGATCTTGGCAATACCGCGAATGACGGTGCGGCCGCGATTGAGCAGGGACGCGCACAGTAATGCGACTGAGGCGTTCTTCGACGAGCGCACTCCGATCCGGCCCGTGAGATTTGCACCGCCCTGGACGCGCAAGTGCTGCGGCCCGCTGCCCACCGAAATCAGCGGCGAATCGAGCGCCTCAGCGATGCGATTCACCATCTCCAGACTCAGGTTTTGGTTGCCGGCCTCGATGCGATGCACGGCGCTTTGGCTCGTGCCGAGGACGTCGGCAAGCTGTGTCTGTGTCAGGCCGCGGTGCTTCCGTGCGTCACGAATCAAGCTGCCGATCCGGTCCAAGTACGTTTCAGTCATTGTCAGTCACCCAGGCACGATAACTCATATATGAGATAGTTTTCGGACAACTCACCGATTTGATGGCCAGCTGGACGGATGTGGCCGCCTGTGATAGTCGCTCGGTGACGGGCCACGACCATAGCAGGCCCACTACCTGGTCCCCAAGAGGTGACCCTAAAGTTGGGCCATGAGTGCACACTTCGAGGTCGTCGTCCTGGGCGCTGGCCCCGGCGGTTACGTCGCTGCGGTCCGTGCCGCACAGCTGGGTCTGAAGACCGGCATCATCGAGCTGAAGTACTGGGGCGGGGTGTGCAACAACGTCGGATGCATTCCGACGAAGTCGCTGCTGCGGAACGCGGAGATTGCACACATCTTCAATCATGAGGCCGATGTCTTCGGAATCAGTGGCGATGTGACATTTGACTTCGGCGCGGCGTGGAAGCGCAGCCGTGCCGCAGCTGATCGGATGGCCAAGGGTGTGCACTACTTGATGAAGAAGAACAAGATCACCGAGGTCGACGGCTGGGCCACCTTCACCGATGACCACACATTCAGTGTCGAAGGGCCGAATGGCACCAAGACGATCACGTTCGACAACGTGATCATCGCCGCCGGAGCGACGACGCGCTTGCTGCCGGGAACCTCGCTGAGTGAGCGCGTGGTCACCTATGAAGAGCAGATCATGACCGACGGCCTGCCAGAGTCGATCATTATCGCGGGGGCTGGCGCGATCGGTGTCGAGTTCGCCTACGTCATGGCGAATTACGGCGTACAGGTGACGCTGGTGGAATTCCTTGATCGAATCGTGCCGCTGGAGGAGCCGGACGTGTCCGCCGAGCTTGCGAAGGCGTACAAGAAGCTTGGGGTGACAGTGCTCGTCGGCACCAAAGTCGAGGCAATCGATGACTCAGGCGAGAAAATCGAGGTCACAGTTTCTCCAACTGGCGGTGGCGACAGCCGGATTCTGGAAGCTGACAAGGTGCTCCAGGCGATCGGCTTCGCACCGCGTACCGAGGGTTACGGGCTGGAGAACACCGGCGTGAAGCTCGCCGACCGTGGTGCGATCGAGATCGACGATTACAT
>DATCXA010000165.1:0-2467 GCA_036566085.1 Propionibacteriaceae bacterium | reverse complement strand
ACGGTCCTCCATTTCCTTGACCAGGGTGTCGACCGACTCCTGACCGTACTGGTCACCGGCCAAGCTGTATGCCTCATCTATAAAAAGAACTCCGCCTGCTGCGGAGGCCACCACCTCGGCAGTCTTGATTGCTGTCTGTCCCAGATAGCCGGCCACCAGCTCCGAGCGGTCCACCTCGACCAGCTGGCCCTTGGACAGCAAACCGAGCGCTCGGTAGATCCCGCCAACCAACCGGGCCACAGTCGTCTTGCCAGTCCCCGGATTGCCGACGAACACCAGGTGCCGAGTGATAGTTGGAGACTTCAAGCCTGCCTTGCTACGCAAGGTCTCGATGCGAAGTACGGCCACCTGGCGATGGATTTCGGCTTTTACTGGCGTTAGACCTATCAGGGCGTCCAGCTCAGCGAGCAGCTCGGCAAGCGTCTTGGGTTCTGGTTCCTTCTTGGCTGGTTCTTTGTGGGCAGGGGCCTCTGAGCTCTTCGCACTCTGGACTGAGTCCTCCGTCGTGTGCTGAGTGAGCGGGCCTGCAGGCTCGGTGCGTGTCGCCGGATCGATCCCTGGAAGGCCGCCGGGCAGATCCAACGAGCTCAGGTCGAGCATGCTTTGGTTAAGCGCCTGCAGCATGGCCACTACCTCGGGTTGGGTCGTCGCTGGGCCCGCCGGGCGGTCCAGCGCGCCAAGCTGGGCTGCCGCTGCGACGGCTGCATTCCCGGTGGTCCTGGGGGTCGGCGTACCGAGTTTCTGCGCGGCGCGAGCGACATCTGCCATCGCTTCGGCATAGTCGGTAGCCTGCGGTGACCTGTTCACGACGAGCTGTCCGAGCAGCACCGTAGGGGAAGCGCGCCAGCGTCGACCACGATGTGCCGCATCAAAGAACTCTTGTGGGTCAGCATGACCAGTCTGGTCGCCCCAGTCGAGGTAGGCCTGCTCCGCCGATTCCGCGACGGCGGCTGCCAGCGCCTCACCTTCGCCGATCGCCGTCTCTGGTTCTAGGCCCGCTGCCGCGGCTGTCTTGCGGAGCGCGTCCAAAGCGCCAGCGAGGGTCTGGGTCGGCACCTCGGTCACGGCAGATCCAAGGTGCTGCGGGGCGCCTCCGGCGCCGACTGCTCGGCAATGTTCAAGGCCCCTCCGGTAGAGGGATGGCCGAACTTCTCCTGCAGGAAGCGGCCGTGGACGATCAAGGCATCGGCATCGACCCGCACCACCGCATCAAAGATCTTGTCCATCGTCGCGCTCAGCAGATCAAGCTGATCAATGAGAAGCATCAGCGAGGTCTTGCCATTCTCGATGGGCCGCGAGTCAGCCCACTGTCGTGGTAGCCGTAGATATGCGCCGACTGCTTCGGGTAAATAGTCGGTAGCCGTTGCCATCACCGAATATGCGTCGGGGCTGCCGAGTCCGAGATTACGCAGCCGCGGCATGGTGTCGCGTACGGTCTGGGCGACCTTGCGGACTCGAGACTCAACTGGTGCCGGCACGGCGCCACCATCGACGATCTGCTCAACCTGATCGAGTGCATGCATGATGTCGGATTCGGTTGGCGCGGCTGGCGTTGCCGGCACGATCTGTGTTTCAGATGGTTGCGGACGCCGTCCCGTGAAGGCTGCAATCCAATCCTTGAATCCCATCGGACACAGACGATGATCGAGCGCTCGACCCGCGGTCAGCGCAGCCCGCCAGGCGTATTGCCGCCCTCGAGGTCCAAGGCGCCCGAGGCTAGCTGTTGATCTTGGCGTTGGACCCGAGCAAGGTAGTCACGCGACTTCGCCACCTCGGTTTCCAAGGTGCCGATGGTCGCCGCCATGGTGTCCAACGCCTGCATCTTGAAGGTGTCGATGGAATCCATCGTTGCGTAGATGTTTTGGAATGCCGCCTGAAGTTGCGGAAGTCCGATAGTCGACGAGGCCGCCTGTTCCTGGATCTTTGCGGAGTTATCGCGCAGCATCTCCGAGGTGCGCTGGATGAGGTCGGACGTCGTCGTATTCAACGCCGTGATTTGATCAAGCACCAATCTCTGGTTGCCGAGTGCTTGCGCGACGATTACCGCGGTGCGGAGGGCAGAGATGGTCGTCGTGGATGCTCGGTCGACGCCCTTGATCAACTCAATGTTGTTTTTGATGATGATGTCGATGGCGAGGTAACTCTGGATCGATACGGCTAGTTGAGTTAGTAGGTCTTGGTGCTTTTGGCGTACGTAGAACAGCACGTCCTGGCTCAACGCCTTGGCGCGTTCGGGGTCGGAGATCTCCAGCTGCGAGATAGTGGACGCGAGCCGTGCGTCGAGCCGCTCGGCAATGTAGATGTAGGCGTTCAAGCGCCCCATCGTTGCCCAGAGGTTCTGCTTCTCCAGGTTGAGAGCGACGTTGTCTTTGGTGAGCTCGTCCTGTCCGTTGCGGAGCGCATGCAGAATGCCGTTCAAATGGCCTTGGGCAGACTCATAGCGGCGGAAGTAGTCCACGATCTTGTC
>DATCXA010000161.1:0-5481 GCA_036566085.1 Propionibacteriaceae bacterium | reverse complement strand
TGCGGCTGGTGCGCTCCGTCGCCGAACGTGCCCGAGACCGTCACGTGGTCTATGGCCAGTGGGGCTTCTCGCCGTTGCCCTCGACCGGGGTCACCGCGATGTTCGCGGGACCATCGGGCACCGGCAAGACCCTCGCGGCCGAGATCGTCGCCGGTGCGCTTGATCTCGACCTCTACCGGATCGACCTGTCGCAGCTGGTGAGCAAATACATCGGCGAGACCGAGAAGAACCTCTCCCAGGTCTTCAGCGCCGCCGAGGCCAGCCCGGTGGTGCTGTTCTTCGATGAGGCCGACGCCTTGCTGGGCAAGCGCTCCGAGGTCGCGGACGCGCACGACCGCTATGCCAACATCGAGGTGGCTTATCTGCTCCAGCGTCTGGAGCGCTACAGCGGAGTCGTCGTACTCGCGACCAACCTCGCCAACAACATCGACCCGGCCTTCCTGCGGCGGGTGCACGTCGCGGTCGAGTTCCCGATGCCCAAGCCAGCCGAGCGGCTGCGGATCTGGCAGCGCTCGATCCCCACCTCGGCGCCAACGCGCGACCTGGACCTGCAGTTTCTGGCCGAGCGTTTCGAGCTCTCCGGCGGCGCGATCACCAACGCGGCCTCGACCGGCGCCTTCGTCGCCGCGGGGCTGCAGGCATCCCCCTGACCATGCCGGCGCTGGCGATCGGGGTGAAGCGGGAGCTGCAGAAGGCCGCTCGGATGTTCCGCGACGACGACTTCGCGTCGTGGGCCGCGGGCATCGCCGAACTCGGGTAGATCCGCCCGGCACCGCCTTGGATCTCGGCCGGTAGCGCCGCAGGCGAAGGGACGCTGGTCGCCCCTCGAGCTCCCAAATCTACTCAGGTACAGAACGTCGCCTACCTCTTGACATGTCCCCATGATCCCGGCACGCTTCGTCGCGTGGCAAGTGGCCAGTGGACAGTCCACAGTCCAGATCCCATGAAAGGGGCCAGGCGATGACAGCGAGATCGAGACTGGGTGTGCCACTGTCCGCACGAATTCGGACACGGCGTGTGGCGTCGCGCCCGAAGTTGTCGCGACGCGAGCGCTGGGTCCTTGGCACGGCCGGTGTCGTGCTCGTCTTCGTGGCGTGGGAGCTCGCAACCGCACTGGGTGCTCTTGATCCGATGTTCGCGAGCTCGCCGACGCGGATCACGAAGAAGATCGGTGATCTCCTGGCCGACGGCACGCTGGTAGAGGCTTCTCTCTCATCGGCCCGCCTGTTTGCTGTTGGCTTCCTGATCGCACTCGTGCTCGGGGTCACCATCGGAATCATCCTGGGCTGGTACCGGCGCGCGCGGGCGATCTTTGACCCCTGGGTGTCGATCCTTTACGCCGCGCCTCGGATCGCCTTCATCCCGCTCATCATCGTGTGGAGCGGCGCGGGATTCCGCACCCAGGTCATCATGGTCATCCTCACTGCGGCGTTCCCGATCCTCGTCAACGTCATGGTCGGTGTCGACACCATCGATCGGCAGTTGATGCGGGTGGCCCAGAGCTTCAACGCCACGAACTTCGACGTCTTGCGGACTGTGGCTCTACCCGGTGCCGTCCCGTTCATCGTGTCCGGAATCCGACAGGGGATGATGGTCGGCCTCATCGGCACCGTCGTCGCCGAGTATTTCATCGGCATCACCGGCATCGGCGGGATGATCTTCAATGCCGGCCTGCTTCTGGACACCTCTACAGCCCTGGTGGGTGCTCTGATCTTCGCGGCCGCGGCCGTTGTGCTCAACGCGCTGCTGGAAATGCTGCAGGCTCGAGTCGAAAGGTGGCGGGCGTGATGACGCAGCCCCAACGGCAAGGCTCGGTAACGGAAACCCTGAACGGTTCCGGGGACGACTTCCTCAAGATCACGGGGCTCAAAGTATCGTTCCCCTCAGCAGACCCCAAGAGCGCCGAGGTCAACACGGTCTTGGACGGAGTCGACCTGGCCGTGTCACGGGGCGAGTTCGTCACCATCATCGGGCAGTCAGGGTGCGGCAAGAGCACCCTGCTCAATTGCATCGCGGGTCTTGAGCGGTATCAGTCCGGGACGATCACTCTTGAGGGGCGTCCGGTAAAGGGCCCCGGTCCAGACCGCGTGGTCGTCTTCCAACAAGCGTCTCTGTTTCCCTGGCGAACCGTTGAGGACAACGTCGCGTTCGGCCCACAGATCCGACGGTGGAGCGCGGGGGACACGGCGCGCCGGGTCAGCGATTCACTGGACATGGTGGGGCTACGCGGATATGAAAAGCACTTCCCGCACCAGATCTCTGGCGGAATGCAACAACGAGTCAACCTGGCCCGTGCACTGGTGATGGACGCGTCCGTCATTCTGATGGACGAGCCCTTCGGGGCGTTGGACGCGATGACCAAGCGCAACATGCAGGACGAGTTGCTCCGCGTCCAGGGCATTGTTGGCTCGACAGTGGTTTTCATCACCCACGACATCGATGAAGCTGTGTATCTCGGTGACCGCGTGGTCGCGATGAGCAGGGGACCGGGCCGCATCCATGCGACCCACGATGTTCCCTTCAGCCGCCCGAGAAGCCGGTCGGTGATCGACACACACGAGTTCCGGGAGATCGCACGCGCAGTCGATGCAGAGCTGCAACCACCTCGCTAGACGTCTTTGCTTCCCCAGACGGACCAGCAAGCACCTATCCACCATCCAGAAAGGTAAGACCGATGCGGCCAAAATCCTTGGTTGTCGGCCTAGCCGCGACCGTGGCGCTGTCTCTGGCGACGGCATGCTCGAGCTCTGAGCCCGACTCCAGCCAGGCAGCACCGTCGTCGACCACAGCGTCGGCACGGCAGTCTGATCCCCCAAAGAACCTGGACGGCAAGGTGCGTATTGGCATCGCCGCACCGGTTGCCCAACTGATCCTCCCCTTCCTCGCCGATGAGCAGGGTGACTTCAAGAAGCACGGCCTTTCCAACGTCGAGGTCTCGTTCGTCCCTGGCCCGCAGCTCATTCCCGCCGCGGCGGGGGGCGCCGTCGACGTCGCCATCTCAGCAGCGCCCTCCACCGAGCTGAGCGCGCTGAACGGAGGTGCCCTCAAGATCGTGGGTGCGTGGGACAAGAGCGCCCTGCAGTTCCTCGTGGCCCGCAACGGCATCAAGTCACCGGAGGAGCTTAAGGGCAAGCGGGTCGGAGTCAACGGTTCGAAGGCTGGTTCCTCAACCATTCTCATGAACTATGCCCTGCGCAAGGCAGGTCTGAAGATCGAAGATGTCAACATCATTGCCCTGCAAGACCATGGCGCTCAGTTGCAGGCCTACATCGGCGGTCAGCTTGACGCGATGATCACGTCGCCGCCCTCGCTGCAGCGCGCTCAGGCGGCGCAGCCTGACACTCAGGTCATTCGAAACTTTGACGACTTGTTCTTCCCCGAGAACGAGATCATTGTGAACACGAAATGGTCGGACAATAACCCCGATCAGGTGGTCGCGGTGCTGGCTGGATTGCAGGACGCGCTGCAGACGTGGCGGACCAAGCCTGACCTCGCCAAGACATTGATCGCTGAAAAGCTCAAGCTTGATCCCGCGAAGGACTCCGAGCTGGTCAACGTTCTGTACGAGAACACCATGAAGATCTTCCTCCAGAACATCGAGCCGCTCACCGAAGACGAGACCCGAAAGATCTTTGCACTCTTGCGCGACTCAGGATTCCCGGAGGCCGTGGACGAGAAGGCATCGACGGTCATCGATGGGTCGTACCTCGAGAAAGCCCTCAAGAAGTAGTCGAGCGCGACTGCGCCCACACGGAATAGGAAGTGATTAGCTGTGCCACACGTGAACCGCGACGAGGCGGCTCTGTTCGCCCGCGACGGGTATTCGGTCCTGGATGCGGAGTGGGAGGGCTTCACCGTCTCCTATGAGGCGGTGGCGACCGAGTCCGACGCCACGGCCGTGTTCGCGAAGCTCCCGCAGGGTGCCTGCATGTGCCCACACTGGGGCTACATGCTGTCCGGTAAGGCGACGTACAAGTTCTCCGACCGTGAGGAGACCTACGTCGCGGGCGACTTCTTCTACCTGCCACCGGGTCATGTCCCGACCCAGGAGGCCGGAACGGAGTGGGTCACGTTCAGCCCGACGGGTCCTCACCAGGAGACTCAGAGCGTGACCCGGGCCCAGTCGTGACCGAGTCGTTGCCTGGCCTTGTCGGTTCCATCCGTGCGCGGGAGTCCCTCACCGTCGAAGAGGCCAGGAACCTCGAGGTCGTGCGGGAGTTTCTATCCCTCGCAGGACCCGGCAGCGCGGACCAACGTGCACATCTGCTATCGGACAACTTCTCACTTCGCCGCCTCGGCATGCTCAATCTCGCCGAGATGGCCGGGCTCGAGGACGCAGGAAGCAAGCCACACGCCGGCTACGACGCCATGTCCTTCTCTGATCGACGCAACGTCATCGAGGACATGGTCGCTGCCGCCGACACCGTCTGGGTCATCTTTCGGATGGTCGGATCGCATACGGGCTCGTTCTGGGGCCGGTCGGCCACCTGGGAATCTCTCGACCTGCTCGAGTTCGCAGCGTTCCGGTTGGCGGACGAGAAGATCGCTGAGGCATGGTTCATGAATGACGAGCTGGCCATCTGTCGGCAGCTGGGTATCCCGGTCGGGCTGTCCCTGGCTGCGGATGCCGAATAGCGACACGTAGCAAGGAGCTAGAGCGGTGACGAGGGTTGAGCTAGCGGTGGTCAACGGCACCGTGGTGGGGTCGTCGGGCAGGCGCCAGGCAAACCTCGGCGTCCGTGAAGGGAAGATCGTTTACGTCGGCACCGAGCCGATCGAGGCTGAGCACGAGATCGACGCTCTCGGGCTCGTGGTGCTCCCGGGCGGGATCGACACCCATGTCCACCTCATGGACCCGGGTAGCCCGGACCGCGAGGACTTCCCAACTGGTACGGCTGCGGCCGCCAGGGCTGGTGTGACCACGATCATCGAGCACACGCATGGGGCTCCCGTGCGGTCTGCGCAGGACCTCGCCGAGAAGGTTGCCTACCTTGGCGGTCGTTCCCATGTGGACTTCGCACTCGCTGCCCATGCCTGGCCCGGTGAGCACGATGCGGTCAACCAGCTCTGGCGTGCCGGGGTCGCCTTCTTCAAGGTGTTCACGTGCACGACGCACGGGATACCAGGGCATGACGCGGCCGCACTGCTCCGGCACTTCAGGTCGACGAGCGCGGTGGGTGCCCGCAGCTTGGTGCACTGTGAGGACGACTCGATCACGGCAGACGCGGAACGCGTGCTGCGGGGCTTGGGCCGGGTCGATGGCGGAATCCTCTCGGAGTGGCGGTCACGCATCGCCGAGTTGACTGCCGTCTCGGTGGTTAGCCTGCTCGCACGGGCAACGAGCGCCAAGGTGACGATCGCGCACGTGAGCCATCCGGAGGTGTGCGACTACATTCTCGCCGAACGCGCCCGGGGAGCTGATATTGCAGCGGAGGCCTGCCCGCAGTACTTCTACCTGCGCGAAGACGAGGTGCACGAGTT
>DATCXA010000160.1:0-3637 GCA_036566085.1 Propionibacteriaceae bacterium | reverse complement strand
GGCCGGCGGCTTCCAGGATCGTCGGGGCTACGTCGATCACGTGAGTGAATTGGGACCGCAGTCCACCGGGATCCTCGATCCCGTCGGGCCAATGCACGATGGTGCCATTGCGGGTGCCACCCCAGTGCGACGCCACCTGCTTGGTCCACTGGAACGGGGTGGACATCGCCCACGCCCAACCCACCGCATAGTGATTGTAGGAGGTCGGCGAGCCCAACTCCTCCATCTTGCTCACCATGAACTCCGGTGTCTCCAGCACAGCCATCCCGTTGAAGTTCGCCATCTCATTGAACGCGCCGTTCAGTGTGCCCTCGGCGGACGCGCCATTGTCACCGACGATGTAGTAGATGATCGTATTGTCGAGGACCCCGAGGTCGTCGATCGCATCGATCAGCCGGCCGACATGATGATCGACGTGCTCCAAGAACCCGGCATACACTTCCATCTCCCGCGCCAGCACCGGCTTGAGCTCATCCGGCATGTCATCCCACGCCGGAAGTTCGGCGTGCCGGGCGGTCAACTCGGCGTCCGCCGGGATGACACCCAGCTCCTTCTGCCGGGCGAACGTACGCTCCCGCTGCACGTCCCACCCATCATCGAACGCACCCCGGTACTTGTCGGCCCACTCCTTCGGCACGTGGTGCGGGGCGTGCGTCGCGCCCGGGGCGAAGTACACGAAGAACGGCCTATCCGGCATCAGCGCCTTCTGCTGACGCATCCAATTCACAGCCCGATCGGCCAGATCCTCAGTCAGGTGATAACCCTCTTCCGGAGTCCCGGGGGGCTCCACCGGCGTCGTACCGTCATACAGCGCCGGATCCCACTGGTTGTTCTCCCCGCCGATGAACCCGTAGAACGTCTCGAATCCGCCGCCAGCCGACGGCCAGGCATCGAACGGGCCCATCGGCGAGGACTGCCACACCGGCACCTCATGGCACTTGCCGAACTGGGCTGTCGAGTACCCGTTCAATTTCAGGGTCATCGCCAACGGCGCCTTGGTATTCGGACGCAACGAGTTGTTCCCAGGAGCCGACGTCGCGGTCTCGGTAATGCTGCCCATCCCCACCGAATGGTGATTACGGCCCGAAAGCAACGCAGCACGAGTCGGCGCACACAGCGCCGTCGTGTGGAAACGGTTGTACGTCAGACCACCCGCCGCGAGCCGGTCCGCCGTCGGCGTACGACACGGACCACCGAACGTACTCGCCGCGCCGAAGCCAACATCATCCAGCAGCACGATCAGCACGTTCGGCGCACCCTCAGGTGGGAGCAAGGGCTCGATCGGGGGGTACGCGGTATCGGGATCCTTAGCGTCATAGGTCGTCAGACCGAACGAGGGCCGGTCGGGGATGGGCAACATCGTGCGAGCATGTCGGTCGGGACTCATGGTTCCTCCAGAGGGTTGTGTCTCCAAGGCCGAGCGGCTCCACGTCGCGGCCCGTTCGCCCAGACCCGGCTTCAGTCGGTTGCCGGTCTCGGCGGAACGCGCACCCGACCGCTGCGGTCTTCGTTGGCACAAACGTGCCACGCAGCGCCACGGCACCGCCTCACCCGAGTCGGGTGAGATCTGGCTAACTCTCTTCGACGCCAATTGCGGCTCACAATGTGCCTCAGACCGGCACTGGCCAGCACTGCGTCCAGGGTGACGCGCGTGGCCAACCAGAGATCAGCGCGACGACCCAACTAAGTGCGCGCATTGGGCCGCCGACCTTGATCGACTAGCGCCGAATGGCCGACATCGTCTCCCTCGACGCCCACTTCATCGTCGAATGTCGGCGGCCGCCAGGGCACTCCGCGCATGACGCGCTTCCGCATCGGGGCCCATTGGGAGTTGGGTCAAGACGCACACGCCGGTACCGCGCATCAGCCTGATCGCCCTGGCGGCGCTGGTGCTGGGTGATCTGTGATCGCCCGACTGGAAAGGTGATCATCGGCTTGACGCTGCAGTATTGGTTGCGCTGTTGATCATTGGTTCCTTGGCCGGCCCCCCAAGCCCTATCGCCCCGGAAACGGCAGAGCAAGCATCCGCCACATGATCTCCAGCGCTCAGAGGCTCACCACGCAGCGAAAGCCGATGTGAGTCGCTGAGGTATCCAGCGATTGCGGCGATCTTGCTGCCGGCCGATATCGCAGGCAATACTCCGGCGCGCACAGATGCGATCCACCCTTCAAGGCCTTACGGGCCGCTTGATCCTCAACCTGTGGGGCAGCCGCCGACGATGGACCGCAGCAGGGCGATGCCACGACGTGCCTGGCCTGATAGGTCGTGGTCGTCCATTCCCACACATTGCCGATCATGTCGACGAGCCCGAAGCCATTGGCCGGAAACGACGCGACGGGAGAGGTGCCGACCCAGCCAGCAGCGCCGGTGTTGTAGTACGGGAAGTGGCCCTGCCATGTATTGGCCATCAACTGACCGCCCGGTCTGACCTCCTCACCCCAGCCATACGTTGTGGCGCTCCCCGCTCTCGCCGCGTACTCCCACTCAGCCTCACCCGGGAGCCTCCCGCCCGCCCAGGTCGCGTATGCCTCAGCGTCGTAATACGAAACCTGAACCACCGGGTGATCGGCCTTCTCGGCGATATTTGATGCAGGCCCGAAGGGATGCCGCCAGTCGGCACCCACTGACCAGCGCCACCATTGCCGCCAGTCGCTCAGGTCAACCGGTCCAGGCGTTCGAGTAAACACCAAAGCACCCGGCTCGAGATCCTCGGGCGGAAGATCGGGAAACAGTGCCGGATCGAGCGGCCGCTCGGCAACCGTCACATAACCGGTGTCAGAAACGAACTCCGAAAACTGGGCGTTGGTGACAGGATGCTGCTCGATCGCAAAAGGCCCCACCCGCTGATCATGGACCGGCCCCTCGTCGGGATAGAACTGCTGCGAGCCCATCCGGAAGACTCCCCCGGACAATTCCACCAGGTCCGAGAGCGTTCGCACGAGATGACGCTAGCTAGTCGCGTAGGCGCTCCGCCGGTCGGGGTGGAATTGGGTGAGGACCAGCCCGGAAGAGAGATCTCTCGCGGCCAAGTACGGCACGGACAGCCGCAGCGCTGTCATGATCGACAGCCGCTGGGGTGATGAGCGGCTGAGGACGCGGCGACACGAGCCCTGCGGCCTTCGGCAGCCTCGACAGATCCAGGTGCAGCGGTGACCTTCCCCTTCTGCCCGGCCTTCACCTTATGCTGCGCGGATGCAATTCATCGTGATCACGGCCGACGGAACCGAGACATACGACGGTTCCTACGTGGTCGAGGACAGCGGGGTGCTGAAAATCCGCCCGAAGGACAGGAGCGAATTGATCTCTCTGTCCCCAGCATTCTGGCGACAGATCAACGAGCCCCGCTCCTCCTACGACATGCTCGACTCCGGCTACGAGGCCGAGAGGTAGGGCCGCCGCGTGGAACTCGAGCCTGAGCTGTCGAAGCTCACTGCAACACCAGACGAGCGCACCGCGGGGCGGCGCAGGCCTATCGCGACACCCCCACTCGGAACAGTCACAATGACCATCGAAGGGTTCATTACCACACCGACGGGCACCGGGCTGGCGGGAACGGCTGGAGCTGCGGCCGTGGCAACGCGAGATGATCAATGGGCTGTTCGACGCCCCACGGATTGCGTGACGAAAATCCCGACT
>DATCXA010000622.1:0-2483 GCA_036566085.1 Propionibacteriaceae bacterium | reverse complement strand
ATCAAAATTTTTGGGGAAATTGGACATTCTGTACTTCGCATGGACCCCGCCGATGTCTAGGGTCGAAGACCCAGGTGTTCTTGTCTTGTTCGCTGTCACCGTGATGATCTTGCCGATGACTGATGATCTTGTGCCGCCGTCAAGCTCTGGTTGATTCCTTCTGACACTCAGGATTGCTGGTGACGGTGCTTCACCGGATGCGCTCAGACCGTCATGACCGCCGGATTGGTCCAATTTGTCTTAGGTAGGGAGCAAGCTGTGATCGAGTGGTCAAACGTGGTTCCCTCGCCGGCCACTCCCTCGGCTTCCCGCGCGGATAGATCGGAGGAGTACATGGACAAGTTACTGCTCACCCCCGAAGAAGCCGCCGAAGCGCTCGGCGTGGGCCGATCCCGTGTCTATGACCTGATGCGCACCCGCCAGCTGCCTAGCGTGCGGATCGGCAAATCACGTCGGGTCACCGTGGCTGCAGTTCACGCTTACGTCGAACGCTTAGCCGAGCAAGACGCTCTGACATGAACCAGCGCGCCAACGGCGAGGGCTCGATTTACCGACGCGCTGACGGGCGTTGGACAGCCGCTTGCTATGTCCTGCGGCCCGACGGAAGCCGCGTACGCCGCGCTGTGTACGGCAAGACCCGCAAGGACGTCGCCGATCGGCTGGCAGTTTTGATCACGAAGACCAAAGCCGGCCTTCCCCTCGCCGTGGAGTCGTGGACCGTCGAGCGCTTCGCGGAGCACTGGCTCACGCATGTCATCGGGCCCCGTCTGCGTCCCTCAACACTCTCGAGCTACCGGGAGACGCTGCGTCTGCACGTCCTTCCGACGCTCGGCCGTACGAACCTTCGCTCGCTGACTCCCACCCACGTGCGAACGCTGCTTGCCAACAAAGCTGCCGATGGACTTCGTGCGCGCTCGATCCAGATCATTCACAGCACCCTGCGCACAATGCTGAGTGAGGCCATCCGCGAGGAGTTGATCGAACGGAATGTGGCGACGGTGGTGCGTCCGCCCTCGGTCGAGCGCGTCGAGGTTCAACCGTGGTCCACCGAGGAGGCGAGTCGGTTCCTGGCCGCAACCGCCGATCACCGCCTGCACGCGCTGTTCGCGGTCGGTGTCGCTCTGGGGCTACGGAAGGGCGAATTGCTCGCCCTCCGTTGGGACGACGTCGACCTCGAAGGCGGTGTCCTCCACGTCCGGCAAAACGTGCAGCGACTGCCCGAGATGGGTCTCGTCTTCGGTCCTCCAAAGTCATACAAGTCGCGCCGCACAATTCCGCTTCCTGCAGCCTCGGCGAAGGTGCTGCGAACCCACCGCGCAAGTCAGGCTGCCGAAGCCCTTGCGCTCGGACCGGCCTGGGTCGACTCCGGCCTGGTCTTCACCTCAACGGTCGGAACCGTGATCGAGCCGCGCAACTTGAACCGCTTCTTCGACGAGCTGATCGCTAAAGCACGCGTTCGCCGCATTCGCTTCCACGATCTGCGGCACACCTGCGCGTCACTCCTACTTGCGCAGAACGTGCCAGCACGAGTGGTGATGGAGATCCTCGGGCACTCGCAGCTTGCCATGACGACGGACCTCTACTCCCACGTCATGCCGACCGCGCTACGCGAAGCCGCAGACGCCATGGATCGTGTCTTCGTCCAGCCGAACTGAACCGCGTTGCTGTCAGCGTTGCTGTCAAGTGGCCTTTTGTGCCGCTTGGGAGACGGCCTCCAGTCGAAGAAATGCGCCATGACTAGGGAAAATACTGGCGCACCCGGGGAGATTCGAACTCCCAACCTTCTGATCCGTAGTCAGATGCTCTATCCGTTGAGCCACGGGTGCGGGAGGCTCCTACGGCTACCAGCCGCAGAGCAACACCGTGAGAGTGTATCGGCCCACGCTGCTCCGACCAACCGAGAACGGCGTGCTTAGCGGAGGGCCCACTGAGCGGCCCGGACGCCGCTATTCAAGCTGACCTCGCTCAGCAGCCCGGGCGCCGCGACCCGGTCGCCCACCAGGAAAACACCGTCCCCGCGGTCAATCGCGGGCCGGTCTCGCCAGGAGGCGCCAGGAAAGTCGATGGCCCCCGTACGAGCATTGGCCAAGGACTCGAGCCGATGGGTCGTACGCGCCCGCCACTCCGGCAGCGCAGAGTCAGCGATGGCCTCCAAGCGGGCAATTCCGTCAGCCTTTGAGCTGTGCGAATCAATAGGCATTTGCATCTGTACGAGATGCTCACCTGGCGGCGCGATTGTCGGATCGGGCATCGTGAAGTTCTCGAGCCAACCGCACGTATCAAGATCACTTACGACGAACAGATCGCGATGATCACGTTTGACTCCAAGATCAAGAAGTGCCGCCCGACCAGACGGCCAGTCCAAGGAGTCATCGCCTAGCATCAGTCGGGCCGATTCCATTTCGGTCGCCACAATCGTGATCTCGTCACCAATTGAGCTAATGCGTGAGCCGAGCTCAATGATCACGCCCAGCTTGCGGGCG
>DATCXA010000137.1:0-2131 GCA_036566085.1 Propionibacteriaceae bacterium | reverse complement strand
TCGGGCGCATCCATAAGATGACACGCATGACGAAATATCTGGTGACTGGCGGGGCAGGATTCATCGGATCCAACTTCGTTCGCTATCTGCTCAACCACACAGACTCATCCGTTACGGTGCTGGACAAGCTCACCTATGCCGGGAATCGGCAGTCTCTCGACGGTTTGCCAAAGAATCGTTTCAGATTCGTTCGCGGTGATATCTGCAATGCGAGTCTGGTGCACGAATTGGTGCGCGGCCATGATCTCGTGGTGCACTTCGCCGCGGAGTCCCACAATGACAACTCGCTGCGCGACCCATCGGTTTTCATCACCACGAACCTGGTGGGCACCTACACGCTGCTGGAGGCGGTGCGCCGGTACGGCACCCGCTACCACCACATCTCCACAGATGAGGTCTACGGCGATCTTCAGCTCGACGACCCGGAACGCTTCACCGAGACATCTCCCTACAACCCGTCCAGCCCATATTCGGCCACCAAGGCAGGGTCGGATCATCTGGTGCGCGCCTGGGTGCGCTCCTTCGACATGCAGGCCACGCTCAGCAACTGTTCGAACAATTACGGGCCGTACCAGCACATTGAGAAGTTCATTCCGCGGCAGATCACCAACATCTTGGAGGGCGGTCGGCCCAAGCTGTACGGGGCGGGGCTCAACGTCCGGGATTGGATTCATGTCGATGATCACAGCTCGGCCGTACTGTTGATCATGACTGAAGGCAAGATCGGCGAGACGTACCTGATCGGCGCCGATGGCGAGCGCAACAACAAGCAGGTCGTCGAAACGATCTTGGAGCTGCTCGGTCAGCCGCGTGATGCCTACGATGAAGTCACCGATCGAGCCGGCCACGATCTCCGCTATGCGATCGACTCGACCAAGATCAGGATGGAACTGGGCTGGCAGCCGATCTTCTCCGACTTTGACGCAGGCCTCGCTGCCACGATCGCCTGGTATCAGGCCAACGAAGCGTGGTGGCGGCCGCAGAAGGCTCAGACTGAGGCAGAGTACGCCCGCCAGGGCCAGTAAGCGATGGCCGAACTGGCAATCACTCAAACTCCCATTCCGGGTCTACTGCTTGTCTCCTTGGATGTCCGAGCCGACAATCGCGGCTGGTTCAAGGAGAACTGGCAGCGGGAGAAGATGGTCGAGCTCGGACTGCCAGATTTCACGCCGGTGCAGAACAACATCTCGTTCAACAACCGAGCTGGCGCGACCCGGGGCATCCACGCCGAACCTTGGGACAAGTTGGTGTCGCTGGCCACCGGGCGGATATTCGGCGTCTGGGTCGATCTGCGTGCTGGGAATGGCTTTGGTCGCCGTTTCACCCTGGAGACGGGCCCCGAAACAGCGATCTTCGTACCACGTGGCGTCGGGAACGCCTATCAGACTTTGACGGAGCAGACGTCGTATTCCTATCTGGTCAACGATCATTGGACGCCGGCAGCCAGGGAGTCGTACACATTCGTCAACCTTGCGGACGAGACGCTGGCGATCAACTGGCCGATCCCACTGGAGCGGGCCGAGCTTTCCGATGCCGACCGGGCTCATCCCAGACTCGCCGACGTAACGCCCGTCGAGCCCAAAAAGATCTTGATCATCGGGGCGGCGGGGCAGCTGGGGCGGGCATTGAGCAGGGCGCTTCCAGCGGCCGCCCCGATCACCCGGGACACGCTGGATCTGGCAAGCCCGGAGTCGATCAAGAGCTTTGACTTTGCAGGTTACCGCGTCGTGATCAACGCGGCTGGTTATACCAAGGTCGATGCAGCCGAGACGAAGGCTGGCCGGCGTGAGGCGTGGGCGGTCAATGTCGGCGGCGTTGCCGCATTGGTGGAGGCGGCGCGGCAGCATCACCTCACTTTGGTACATATTTCATCCGATTACGTCTTTGACGGCTCGGAGCCGTTGCACACCGAGAATGAACCCTTCTCACCGCTGGGCGTCTATGGGCAGACGAAGGCAGCCGGTGACGCCGTGGTCGGATCATTGCCCGCGCACTATGTGCTCCGGACCAGCTGGGTGATCGGGGAGGGCCGGAACTTCGTGAGGACTATCGCGTCCCTCGCCGATAGCGGCGGCAATCCCGAGGTCGTCGATGATCAATTCGGCCGACTCACCTTTACGGCCGAAATCAG
>DATCXA010000135.1:0-5519 GCA_036566085.1 Propionibacteriaceae bacterium | reverse complement strand
CCGACAAGCTCACCGCCCGCCACCGCACCGGCGCCCCAGCCAAGGCCGGCGTCACCGGGCTCCAAGGTCGGGGGCCAGGAAGTGGTTCATGATCGACCGCTGGACGATTCGCCTCTCGGCCGTGCTCCTTGTCGTGGGCTTCATCCTTTATATGGTGGTAGACCTCCTCCATCCCGACGGGCCAGGCCCATTCGAGTCCGAGGCCAGCCACCGAGCACCCATCGATGACCCCAACGGACGCACTGCACGATCAATCGGCTAGACCGAGCCTTAGGACTGTCATCACGTTCCTTGTCCGCGGCGACGAGCTCTCCCCTCCGGAGGGAGACGTACTGAGAGAAAGAAAGATGAACGCACGACATGAGGATGTCCCTATCGCTGACATTCCTCGCTATACCTGGTTGCTGTCCCGTTATCCGAATTTTCTGGCTTCCTTCATTCGTCCTTTCCGAGAAGTCGCGGTGAAACGCTGCCGCCTACAGCCGGGGAGCCGAGTCCTCGATGTGGGGTGCGGAACAGGAAGCAGTTTCCCTTTCCTAGTCCAAGCCGTCGGAGCGGACGGAGAAGTAGTGGGAGTGGAAATCAGTCCGGATCTGGCAGCGATTGCTAGGAAACGGATTGAGCAGGAGGAATGGAACAACGTTCGTGTTGCTGTCGGCCCAGCGCAAACCATCGCCCTCCCAGGCAAATTTGATGGACTGCTGCTGTTCGCGGCGCACGAGGTGCTTACCTCGCCCGAAGCCCTGGATCACCTGCTCGCCCATCTCAAAAAGGGAGGCCGGATTGTGGCATTCGGCGCCAAACTCTCGAACTCGCGATCAGGCAGACTACTGAATCCGCCCCTCCGGCTGCTCACTCAAGCCTTGCTGCCAGCATCGAGCGCCCCAGTGGATGCTCATCCCTGGCGACTCTTAGAAGATCGAATCGGCAAACTTCATATGGAAGAACGCATGGCGGGATTGCTATATCTGGTTTGGGCTGTCTGGGATGACGCGGAAAATCCTGCTGGCGATGTCGTCCGTGCCCGGTTTCAATGGCCCGCATGTACGGGCTGGGAGTCAACGCAGCTCTCACGTGGTGCAGAAGCGCCCCTCAGTGGTCACGGCCGCGAACGTGCGACCGCCATCTTCTGATACCAACACAGCACCGTCCGCAGCAGCGTAGATTTCGCGACCCGATATAGCCTCCACTGCCTCGGCGAGTCCGTTCAGGGTGCCGCGCGTATCCCACGTTAGGCCACATCGCCGCTGGCATGGACAACTCCGCAGGGTGTGACACCTACCAACGCTCCGTCCTCAGCCCAACTGACCAACAGGAGCACCGGCCCAGCAGGTGCGGTGAACGAACGGCCACCGGCTTGACTGCGGACCACCCCCCGAGCGGTCACCCCCACGACGACATCCGGATTTGCAGGGCTGACGGCGAAATCGCCGAGCCCAACGTGGGACCTCGTATCCCAGACCTCCAGATCGGCGGTGACCATAAATTCACCTGTCGGGTGGCCGTAGTCGTAGCCATAGACGAAACCGTGCCGGGCCTGCAACGAGTGGAAGTCCGCCCGGCCATCCAGCGACCGTGACGTCCACGTCGCCCCGGCATCGGTGGACTCGATCAAACCGACGGACGCCGATGACTCATCACCGGGGTGTCCACCTGCGAGGAAGTGGTCCGGCCCGACCACGGTGAAACCCATGAAGTCCTGGACCCGATCAGACACCAGAACCGGCAGTTGTCCCTCCGATAGCTGAAACACGCCGCGATGGGTGCCGACGTACACCCGGCCGTCGGCCGGGTTAACCCCGATCCCATGAATATGGGCCTGAGTCCGCGGCCGACTCCGGTTGCCCCGCGGGGTCTCGGCCCTCACCGGCATTGGTCGCCTCCAGCAATAACAGCGATCCGACAGCGAACAGCATGACCGCGGTTACCACCAACCACCGACGGCGGCCCGACGGGCGGCCAGCAACGGCAGGTTCCGGGCGGTCGCCAACAGCGGAGTGACGCACAACCTCAGATCCTGGGGCACGGTCCGCCACACCAGTCACCGTCTCGCCTAGCAAAACGACGGCTGGCACCAGCAGTGGGAGACATGACGCAGGTCAACTGCCGCGGCAGGGAATCCGCGAAATTCTGCCATGCAGCTCGATCGCATCGGCATTGCCCGGGCCGTATCGCCTTTATCTTTCTCGCGCCGTTGGACCCCTCCGCACGCTGGGAGTCTGCACCCTTCTCGGCGCGGTCCTCGGCATCATCGGCCCGATCTGACGACCCTTGCCTCACCGGGGTTGGCAGGAGCAGGTCGTCGGCGTTTTCGGCGTGCGACAAGCGTCACGATGGCTGCGGCAAGAACGTAGAGCCCAACCATGAACGACCACACCACCTGATAATTCTTATTGGCGAACCCGGGCAGTACGAACCGGTCGGCCGCATTGATGACGGCATGGCAAATGATCACGATGGGCAGAATGGCGTTCGTGCTGTTGTAGAGCCATGCCAGGATTACGAATTGGGCCAGAATCCACAACGAATTGCAGCGGCAGCGCTGCAATGTCGGGTCAGAGATCAGTTCGGGTAGATGCCAGAGCGCCCAAAGGGCGCCAAGCACCAAAGCGGCCCACAAGCCACCGAGACGAGGCTGCAGTGTGGCTCCGGTCAGTCAGAGTGGAGGCCACACTGCTCCAAGGCAACGAGAGCGAGTGCACGGGTGGCCGTGATCAACTCGGGGATCGGTACGGATTCGTTAGGCCCGTGTGCCAGACCTGCATCGCCTGGTCCGTAGTGCACGGTGGGCACTCGGCCGAGATTTGTCATCAACCGAAGATCACTGCCGTACGGGGTGCCCCACGTCGCTTGGGTTCGGTCTGACACAGACGCGTGCGCTTGCCGAACGACATGCAGGAGAGACGTGTCGGCGTCGGTCAGGCCGGGCGCGAACTGGCCACCCCACCATTCCACCCGCACCGGATGTTCCCGCAGCCACGGATCGGCTGCGCACGTGTCCGCGATAGCGTCGACGAGCGCTTGCCGAGCGTCCGCCACGTCCTCACCGATTGCGACGCCCATCCGCCCATCCGCGGTCAGCACATCAGGCACCGACGACGCCCACTCACCTGACCGGAGTCTGCCGAGCTCGATCGGAATTGGCAGTTCCCACCTCTGCATCAACGGGTGCTTGACCTCGTTCCGACATGCTTCGAGTCGGCGAATGGCGGCGAACACAGGGATGAATTTTTCGATGGCGCTGACGCCGGACAGCCGACGGGAGGCGTGTGTGGCGAGTCCGGATACCGTCATACGAAAGGTAAGTGCGCCGCTGCTGCCTGGCGCGATGTCGAGCGAGGTCGGCTCGGGGATGACACAGGCGTCGGCATCCCAGCCGCGTTTCAGCAGCGCATAGGTGCCTAGGCCGCCGTCTTCTTCCCCGATGACGCTGCCGAAAACCAGGTCGCCGCGTAGCGGTACCCGGAGTGCTGCGAACGCGCGGACGACCCATAGCGACGCGGTCAAGCCGGCCTTCATGTCGCAGGTGCCGCGGCCGTGGACGTCGTCGCCGCGGATGGCTGCACCGAAAGGTCCGGCCTCGCCCCACGTCGCGAGGTCACCAGCCGGCACTACATCGACATGAGCGTTGAGAAGTAGTGACTGGCCGTCGCCGGTTCCGGCCAGCCGACCGACGGTGCCCCAGCCTTCCAACCGATCGACTTCGACGCCTGGAAAATCAGGTGCGGCGAGGACTTCCGGCAGATCAATCTTCCAGGTGTCAACTTGCAATCCCTGCTCCGCAAGGCGGGCAGCAATGAGGTGCTGTACCTCGTTCTCCTCGTCCGTGCCCGACACACTTGGGATCTGGACAAGATCGACCAAGTCAGCGACGATCTCGGCCGCGTGCTCGTCGATGTAGCCGAGCAGCCGTTCACGCCAGACGGATTCAGGAGCGACCACAGCCACATCTCATCATGGTGCTTAAAGGTCGCCGCGAAGTCCGAGGTCCGAGGACAGACTTTAGCCGCCTGCTGGGCGCGAAGTAGGTGTGGCGCGTGGCGCGGTCCGCAGCGCAGCGAGGACACGCGGAGCCGGGCGCGGCGAGCGCAGCGAGCCGGCTTGATCTAGGAGCGCCAGTATCGCATTGAGCAGCCGCCTGGCCGCTCTGCTTGCATGATCGCCCGGCCTGGTCAGCCGAAGTCGACGCCGGCCGTTACTCATGGTGCCTGTCTTCCCACTCATCCACCAGCGCGTCCAAGTTCTCGATGATCAGATCCACGGCGGCGGGCAAAGGCAAGCCTGGGAATACCTCGGAGCCGGCCGGTGCTCCCCAAGGCTCCCAGAAATCCAAGATTTCCGACCGCTCTTCTTGAGCACCGATTTGATACATCATGGTCTCCATCGCTTTCACGATCTTGTCGAATTTTCTCCTTATGGCATCTTGTGCCCGCTCATCTTCACTCGGCTTCGGTCGGGGATAGTGCTTGTTGTCACGGCCCTCCGTGTAGTCATGGTTAGGTGAGTCGCTTGACTCACGTGCTTTCCGTTGTCGGCAACTAACGGTGGACTGGCTTTCGCCGACGGCTGCCGCAATCTCACGAGTCGACACATGTGCTGCGGTGAGTTCCAAGATCATCTCACCTCTCATGGCGCGGTCCATACGGAGGAGCGCCTCGCCAAAGTATTCTTGCGCCCACTCGGCCACACTGTCGCGGCCGAGCACCTTCCACGCTTGGCGCTGGATTGCCTCTCTCATGACGGGCGCGAGGTACTCCACGCTTGCAGCTGCTTGGTTCCAGCCGTCGCGGATTTGGTTGGTTAGCTCCTCGGCCTCGGCATACGACAACATCGTGTCGACATCATGGACAGGCTTAACTTCGGCAGTCACTTAGCTGAGATATTCCTTTTTGATCTTGTGGACTTGAACCCCAAGCAACGTCGGGTCACGACCGACAGTAACGCTGACCATGCGACAAACAACGGTGCAACATACGAAACCTCAGGAGACTCTCAGCAGTGAAGCGCCTTTGTCAGAACGGAATTCTGACTTGTCGCCGGACCTGAGGCGAAACTGATTCAGGAAACTTTTAGGCATGCAAAAAGCCCAAGCGCTCCCTGCACGGCCTCGACGTACTAGTTGATCAATTCTTCGGTGTTGATCACTTGGATCATCTCGATGATCTTGGGTCAGCAGCGGTGCCGGCTCCCCGTCCATAGCGTCGGGGAGTCGCGAATGTCAAACCACTCTGGTTGTCGAGCATTAGAGCGCAGGGCGCTGCGTCGTTCTTTGTATCCGCTGAGTCCATCCCGATGGAATGAGAACTCGACGACGTCGTCATGGACGACCCGGCCCAGATGCGGTGCGAGCGCCAGTTCAACCAACTACGGACCGGATTTCTTAGTAGATAGATTTAAGGGCATGACATCCGGACCGCGGGCGATTGCAGTCGGTCTGGTGCTTCATCCGCCGGACCTGGCGAGCAGGCCGAATCATTCAGATGAGCGGCAACCTTTCGTACCGCCAGGGCCGCCCGACC
>DATCXA010000132.1:0-6568 GCA_036566085.1 Propionibacteriaceae bacterium | reverse complement strand
GATGCAGCCGCCGCTCAAGATCAGGAGCGGCGTCCGCACTTCCGAGGACCTTGGTAAGCGCTGTCACAAGGCCGCCAGCTGTGGTGATCGCAGCGGCGTGATGCCGGGGTGGATCACCGAGAACTTGATCACAGACATTGTCCAACGCCGGTGATACGCCGGCTCGCACCTGGCGCGGCGTCATCCAACGCCGCCCTACCATCGGCGCATCCGGCAGTCCGAACGCCGGACCGCCGGGCCAGCGACAGACCAACGACGCGTAAAGCAGCCGACCAAGATCAGTTACATCGACCAACTCAGGACTTGTGACGCCGGGCACTGCGTCACCGGACCTTGGCCGCAGCGCCGTCTCGATCATCAAGCCGACGATCTTGACATTGCCGGATGGCGTGATGATCACTGTCTCAGGGCTGAGCCGCCGGTGGTAGAGCCCCAGACTGTGCACACCGGCTAGCGCGTCGGCGACCTCGCGGATCACCCAGGCGGCCTCCAGGCCGGACAGCGGTCCATGGTTCAAGATCATCTCCAGCGACTGCCCGGTCGCATACTCACAGACAATGTAGGAGCCGACTGTCGGATCACTGCTGTGCACGGCATCGAGCACCCGGAGGAAACGGGAGTCGGTCGCGACTGAGGCCTTCCGAGCCGCGGTCAACAACTCCTCTTCCCGCGGATCTCCGGGGGCTAGCAAATGGACCAGGACTGACCGCGATAACACCTGATCGAACGCTCGCCAGGTCACACTCGGCTCGGATTCGGCGATCAGCTCTTCAAGGCGATAGCGGGAGGCCAGTACGGTACCGGCCGGCAGAGCTGTTTGCCTGCGAGGCGCTTGGGGAGCCTGCCCGCCCTCCTCGATCCCGGTCTGGTCGACACCGTCGGGTTCAACAGCCCCGCGTTGAACAGCGTCACGTTCGACATCGCTGGGCTCGACGCCCGGGGCGGCTGTCGACTGAGCCATGGATCCTGCATTCTCCTCAACTGCTTGTTCGATGCTAGGAGACGGCGGCCGGATCACCGTCGGCGAATCGCCGGAGGACTTGAAGTCGCTAAATCGATCAGGACTGGCCTCGATCACAGACTCCTCTCGGACTCGCCGCGCCTCCGGGGAGGAATCGCTGTTACGCCGCAGCACGGTTGTGATGATCTCCCTGACCTCATGGATCCGGATCAGCCGGGCCATCAGCAAGAACAGGCCCACTGCCACCAGGCCTGCGAGCGCGAGGCCAAAGGCGAGCACGACCTTGGAATCAGACTGGGTCATGACTGCCCACGAGATCAGCCATGCTGCGATCGCAGCGGGAATTACGGCGATCAGCAGCCGTACGCAATGGCGTACCAGCTCTTCAGAATCAAGATCGCCAAGTTTGCGGCGCAACACCGAGAATGAAACCGGCAGACCGATCAGATAGGCCATCGAATACGAAAACGCCAGACCCGTCGCAACCAGCGCTGGATTGTCCAGGAGCAAGACTGCGGCGATACCGAGGACGACATTGGTGCCAGCGATCAAGCACTGCAAGAAGAACGTGGTTCGGTTGTCCTCTAGTGCATAGAAAGCGCGTAAGCAGATGTATTGCACGGTGAACGGCACCAATCCAATGGCAAGAGCCATCAATGCCCCACCGACGTACGAGGCGTCCTTGGCACCCTGGCCGAAGCCGAAGATCAAATGAGCGAGCGGCAGGCCCAGCACGAGGAAGGCGACGGCGGCCGGCAGCAGCGCGGTTACCGCGAGTCGGATCGCGCGCATGGTTTCCGACGCCACCCCGGGCAGATCACCGGCAGCGGCCAGCCGGGATGCAGTCGGCAGCATGGCGGTAGCCAGTGAGACCGTGATCAAGGAATGCGGCAGGATCCACATCGCGTACGCGTTGGAATAGGCGGTCAGCCCGGCGCCTTTGCCACCGACGGTCGCACTGCTGGCGAGCTTGCTGACAACGACCAGGGCTGCTTGGGTGACCAGTACGAAGCCAAGAGTCCACTTGGCCAGGCGGAAGGTCTTGCCAAGGCCGGTGTGTTTGAAGTCGAAACGCGGTCGATAGCGATAGCCGCTCGCCCGCAGGAATGGGATCAATACAGCGGCCTGCGCGGCGATACCAAGCGTGGAGCCGAAACCCAGCAGCAGTTCCTGCCCGGAGGTGAAGGGTGCTCCGGTGCTCGTGCGTTCGAAGACGACCAAGTACGTCAGCAGCACGATGATCGACACCACATTGTTGGCGATTGGCGCCCACATCATCGGTCCAAAACGATCACGCGCGTTGAGCACCTGTCCGGTCAGGACATACACGCCGTAGAAGAAAACCTGTGGCATGCAGTAGTAGCCGAGCATGATCATCGACTGGTACTGCGCCGCCAGCTGCGGCGATTTCCAGCCAGGGGCGGAATAGAGCCAGATGATCCATGGCACGGCGAGAGTCAGCAGCAGCGTGATCAATCCGAGCCCGATCAAGCCCGCGGTCATGATCCGGTTGGTGTACGCCTCGCCCCGGTCAGCGTCACGTCGAACAGCGCGCACGATCTGCGGCACCAGAACGGTGTTCAACACACCGCCGGCCAGCAAGATGTACATGCTGTTCGGCACAGTGGTTGAGATGGTGAACATCTCGGCCTGCCGAGTGCCGTTGCCGAACAAGTACACCAACAGCATGAGCCGGAAGAACCCCATGACTCGGGAGAGGGCCGTACCGGCCGCCATGAGCATGCTCGCCGAAACCAGCCGCCTGGTCTGCCTGCGCTCCTCCGTCGTCGGCCCAGGGTCTCCGCTGATCCCGGGGGGGACGGCCCCCCCGGACCCCCCTGGGCTGATCCCGGGGGGGACGGTCCCACCGAGCCCCGCCGAATCTTTCCCGATCCCGATCTCAGACATCAAGTTTCTCTGCCGGTGCGGAGCTCAGCGCGGGCAGCTGATCTTGAGAGGTCTCGCTCCCTGCCACCGGACCGGGACCCGGTTCGCCGCTTCCAGTCTTGCTCCGTTCCTTGGCCACCTGGCGGATTCGCAGGAAGCTGGTGGCGACAAGAACGATGCCGGCGGCAATTGCGATTGCCCAACCCGTGGTGCCGTTCTGGGTGACCTGCACCTCGATGTCGAAAGGACGTCCGACCGGCTGACCGGACTCCGTCATCAGCTGCGCGGTAACCGGCACGATGCCGTTGGCCTTGGCAGTCACCTCAGCGTTGGCCGTTACGGTGTCTTGGGCTCTGATCTCGGTCGGCTTGATCGTTTTGATCGTAAGCCGCTGGGCGTTCTCAGAGTTGAACACAAGTTTCACCTTGACCGACCCGGCATCGGGATCTGAGCCGACCGGCTCGAGGGTGTTCTTGATCGTGATCGGGAATTCCACGCCCTGCAGGGCCACAGTCTGAACACGAGCGCTGCTGCGAATCTGGATCTTGTTGAGCAAGATGTCGTCGAGCGCCGCTTGCTGCGGACCAAGAAAGGCCCGGCGCGCCTTGTCATGCTTACGCCATTTGGCGCTAGCGGCTCGGGCGACCGCCGCACTGCCGTCGGCACGCGCTTGGGTCGAATCGACCAGCAGATCGGCGTAAGTCTGGTTGCTCCAAGCGAACTTCCGGAGGCTGCTCAACTGACCCATGGTGAGCTGGGCGTCGCGGGCGCCCGAACTGTAGCGATATTTCTGCGGCCAATCGGCCGGCTGGGACTTGAGCAGGTCGCTCAAGGTGCGCTGTTTCAGCCACGGCGCCTTGACTTCCTGATCATTCCCCGCCGCCTGCGCGTCCGCTTGGGCCGCCGTACTGATCAGACGAACCCTTCCGTGGGCCAGATTGTCTCTCGCTGCCGATGCCTCGATCCACGTCTCGGCGAGCATCCGCTGCCGAAGGTGGATTGCGGTGTCGCGCGGATCCGGCCCCGGCCCGCCGCCCTGGGTGCCTTTGGAGAAGGTGACGATCGGCACTTGATCAGGTCCAGCGAGCAATGGGGTTGGGCCCTTGACCGAGGTGTCAGCAAGCAAGATCGCATCTGGGTGCAAGGCTGCGGCCGCCTTCGCAGTTGCGGCATCAGCGGTGCCTCCAGCGGGCAATACCAGGAGTGGTAGCGAGCGCGTACGCTCCACCAGCTTGTTGGCTGCTGCGGCGTCGTTGAGCACGCTTTCCTGGCCGTCGTGGACCAGGGCAGCGACGTCGGGGGATCCGTACAGCAGCCGGTAGCCGTCATGGGAGGACTGCACCGTATCGAATCCCTCGAGCCATCTCGTCGCATCGGCCTGACCAGTGCCTGCCGAAGTGGTGCCCTCGGAGTCCAACACCTGATAACCGGCCGACATGGTTTGCAGTTCCTCGATCAACGCGGGATCGACGGCGAAGCTCGTCTTTTCGGTGTTCGCCGCCTTCAGCAGCGCGGTTAATCGGCCGTTCTCCCCGACCTCGGCCGCCAGATGATCATCGGAGAGCAGACCCTTGCGCACCAGCGATGGGCGGGAGTTGAGGATCACGACCGAAGTCATCGTGAGGTCGTTTCTGGGCTTGCTGGCTAGCACTGGCACGAATACCCGGGCACGGCCGATCGCGACGTTATTGCCTCGCTGCAGCACGTGGACACCCATCAGATAGATGCCATCCGTTGGGGACAGTTCAAGAGCGGAAACCTTGACCCGGAGCCGGAAATTGACCGAGGCATTGGGCGCTAGGAAGGGTTTGTCCGCGGTAAGGAGATCTTGGTAGGAGCCGGTGTATCGCGCGCCGAGCGGATCGTTGGACTCAGATGCCAGGGCCTGGTCTAGGCCGGCCCGACCGAGGATCGGCGCCTGGTTGCGCCAGAACAGGGCTTCGAGTCGGGAGAGCCGTTCTTTGCTGATGTTGGTGACCCGACCCGTAACGGTGATCTCGCCGTTCCTGCTAGGCAGTGCCGGCTCCATCGATGTAATGGTGATGGAGACTAGGGCGACCGGCTCGGCGGCCGCGGCGCGCCACGGCATAAGCAACAGGCACAGCCCGGAAACCGCGACTGCTAGCAGTACGCGGGCCGCACGCACCGCGTACCACCTCCTCACCTAGTCATGGTAAGTCGCAACCGAACTCCCGGTGCGTTTCGAGGCCCTTCGACAGGCTCAGGGCGGTGCCTTCGACAAACTCAAGACGGCACCTGTCGAAGACCGCCCTCACTCGCTCCAAGACCCGCTGGAAACCTCACTCTCAATGCAGCCTGTCGCCTCGATATACGCAGGAGTTGAGGATCGGGTTGTCATCTGGAGTGAAGTTTCCAGCGAACCTAGCGCTTCGCCGCCGCACCTCGGCTGAGGTTAGACTCGCTCAGCGTGCCCACCTTCCAACTCAGCTCAGTGCAGGCCGCTGCCGTGGCCGAGCTGCTGAGAATCGCGCCGTTGGCCGACCGGTTGGGCGCGTTGTTCAGCAATGCCGGACACGAGCTGTACCTGGTCGGCGGAAGTGTCCGAGATGCCTTGCTTGGCAAGCTGGGGCACGACCTGGATTTCGCAACCTCGGCGCGGCCTGACGCGGTCGAGAAGCTGCTGCGGAAGTTTTCTCCGGCTGTGTGGACCATTGGCAAGGAATTCGGCACCATCGGCTGCAAGATCGAGACCGATGACGCTAGCTGGGTGATCGAAGTCACCACGTACCGGTCCGATGTGTATGCCAACCACAGCCGCAAGCCCGAGGTCGCCTTCGGCGACACGCTGGAGGGTGACTTGCTGCGCCGCGACTTCACGATCAATGCCATGGCGGTCTCGATCCCGGACAAGAAGTTTGTCGATCCGTACGGGGGTTTGACCGATCTGGCGCGTCGGGTGATACGGACACCGGGAACGCCGGAAAGCTCTTTCAGCGATGATCCGCTGCGGATGATGCGCGCGGCCCGGTTTGCTGCCCAGCTGGGATTCACGCCGGCACCTGAGGTGGTCGCGGCGATGCGGGGCATGGCGGATCGGATTTCGATCATTTCTGCCGAACGGGTGCGTGACGAGCTTTCGAAGCTGCTGTTGACCGACGGGCCGCGTGCTGGTCTGGATCTGCTGGTCTCGACAGGTCTGGCGGCGCGGGTTTTGCCTGAGCTGCCGGCGTTGCGGCTAGAACGGGATGAACATCACCGGCACAAGGACGTCTATCAGCACACCCTGACAGTGCTGGAGCAGGCAATTGATCTTGAAGACAAGCTGCCGCAGCGGCCGGATTTGATCATCAGATTGGCGGCGCTGCTGCATGACATCGGCAAGCCGGCGACCCGGCGGTTCGAGCCGGGTGGCAAGGTCTCGTTCCACCACCATGACGTGGTGGGCGCCAAGCTCGCGCGGAAGCGGTTGACGGCGCTGCGGTTCAGCGGCGAGGAGGTCAGGGCCGTCTCCGAACTGGTTGCCTTGCATTTGCGGTTCCACGGGTACGCCGCCGGCCAGGAGCGAGGCGGAGCCTGGACCGCCTCGGCGGTTCGCCGCTACGTCCGCGATGCCGGTGATCAGCTGGCGAGGCTGCACGTGTTGACCAGAGCCGATGTCACGACGCGGGACACCGCGAAGGCCGAGCGGCTGTGGAAGGCGTACGACCACCTCGAGCGTCGGATAGCCGAGCTCGCGGCTGAGGAGGAGCTGCACGCCAT
>DATCXA010000619.1:0-2522 GCA_036566085.1 Propionibacteriaceae bacterium | reverse complement strand
GGGGCTGGCCCTGCCTGTCATGGTTTCCGGCAGTGTCCAAGCGGCGCCGACCGGTGCCGCAGTACCCGTGGCCGGCTTCTGAACTTCGCTCTTGCCGTTCTCCCTGCTATCCATGGCGAAAATCCTATTCGCGAGTGGGTGCCCCCACCTCACCCATAACAGCCCAACGCGAGAGGTCGGGTTCGGCGGCATTCCCCGACGCGGGGGTCACGCTGCTGGCGGGTACCGATCCAATGTGTCATCACCTCGCTCGGTGATACAGGCCACCTGGCCGGGAACGGGTTTAGCGGCAGAGGTGAGGCCACGATTGCCTCGGCCGGAACGGCCTCCGCGGAGGACAATGGCAATCATGGATCTTGAGGTCTTGCATATCGCCGATTGTCCGAATTGGGAACTGGCGGGGGCCCGGTTGCGCGAAGCGCTGATCTCCACGGGTCACGGTGATGTGCCCATCAAGTTCCGGCTGCTTCGAACTGCTGAAGATACCGCAGGGACCGGCTTTGCCGGCTCGCCGACGATCACGGTTGACGGGACAGACTTGTTTCCCTCCGAGGGCAGCACGAGTAACTTGGCGTGCCGAATCTATAGCACCTCGTCGGGTCTGGCAGGCCTTCCAACGGTCGACGACCTGATCGAGAAGATCCAAGCTGATGAACGATGGAGCCAGCACTACCGTTCCCTTTGCACCGGCGCCTTCACGAAATAGACGCACCCGATCACGGGAAGCCCGGCGCACTCGAGCAGCAGTCCGCGCTGGTATTCGGCCCAGGATGGCACGCTCACATGCGACTGATTCTGTTCCGAATAACTCGCCGTCGACCGGCCTTAGGAGTCTGTTGGTTCCTCGCCCCGTGCCTGGCCGAGCGTGTAGGTTGATTCGTCCGGCTGGATCGGGTCGGTCCGCTCGACGATCAGGCCCTGCCCGTCGGGCGCATAGAAGTCCTGGTCGAATGGGCGCAGGCCAAGGCGGGTCGTCATTTCGGCAAGGTGTTCATGGGTGAACCGATCAGGGATCCGTCGTGCCGTCGGGTCCCAGACATTACCGACCGGGAATTGGCTGCTTGGTTCCACAACTTCCCACTGTTTTGTGTTCACAGTCCGGACGCCCAGCGAATGGCCGATCGCTTCTGCACCCGGGACGAGCTCATACATTTCTATTTTGCGTGCGCCGTAGAAGCCACGGTTGCTCGGGTAGTCATAGGTGTGCGGAATGTCGACCACCGACACCGACTCGATTCCGGCCACCGAGAACCAGACCATCGGCGACTGTGGGTCTTGCCCGCGCCAGGCTGAATCAAACATCGCGGTCCACTCCGAGTTCGCTGTCGGGAGGAGCAGGTACCGCCGAGGCGTGGGGGCTTCCAGCGGCAGCAGTGTGCGCAACAGCCCGTCCAGCGAGCTTGCTTTGACGGGACGAGCGCGCAATGGGTGGCCGTAGTGTTCGCGCACGTGCTGACCTCGCACCCCGTTCAAGAGCGTGTCCGCGCACCGCTCGGCCGTTGCGTTCACGAATAGCACGCGTGCGGTGATCGGAAGCCATTGACCGCCGAGCAGCAGGCCGCGCTCGTAATCGGCCCAGGATCGCACGCTCATGCGACTGGTGCTGGCATGCACGCGGCCAGAGAAGTGATCATCGTCGCAGCGACGACAATAGTGAGAAGGGGAATGACGCTGCCCGATGCGGCGTAGAGCGGACCGTGTGCATTTACCACCCCAATGCAGTTGCCGATCGAACCTGAGGTCAGTCTTGTCCTCTCTCGGATGCGAAACAACGTCACATTCTGCCCCATTTCAGGGGACAGGTTACGCGGATGCGGCAGGGCACGCCTGGCTGGCGGCTAACACAGGCCCCGTTGCGACCCGTCGGACCTTGCAGTGAAGGGCCGACGACAGCGTCGAGGTACCTGAACAAAGCGGCAGGCGCGAAAGTCGGGCTAAGCTGGCCCATTTGGGCCGACGTTGCTGGAATCGAATGAGCGCATTAACGCGCACCGGCCCGTGACCTATTCTCAATCCCGGCGTCATCTTCGCCAGAAACGGAGCAAATCGATGACCAACCACCTAAACGTTCCAACGATCACCTACGCCACCGCGGCTCGTATCGTCGCGATGGCACTTGAAATCTCCGCCGTTGCAGGCGTCCGCGGTGTCGTCACCGTCGTCGATCCTGCAATGCAACTCGTCGCATTCGGGCGCGCGGACGGTGCCACGCCTCACAGCGTGGAAACGTCCCGGCGTAAGGCCGACACGGCCGCCTCGACGAGGCGGCCGAGCATGGCGATGAGAGCTGACCTCACCATCGCACTCGAGCACGGATCGGGTGGACGGCTCACCAGCATCGCGGGCGGCGTGCCGTTGGCATTCGACGGCATTCATATCGGGGGACTGGGCGTCGCCGGCGGCAGCCCCGAACAGGACGCCGAGATCGCCGCCGCGACCCTCGTAGCAATCGAGGCAGACACAGATGCACTCCAATGACCTCCCTGACCACCCAGACCGCCCCCGAGACGCATGCCGACCTC
>DATCXA010000104.1:0-4022 GCA_036566085.1 Propionibacteriaceae bacterium | reverse complement strand
CTGCAAAGGCCTCGAAGTTCGTCAGCCCGGCGTCAAGCAGGAAGATCGTGTTGATACCCCAGATCAGCGAGGCCGCCAAGGTGTTGCCCGCGGTCAGCACGTAGTAGGTGCGGCGGACCGTCTTAGACGTCTGCTTCACCCTTCAGACACTATGTGCCTGGTCTTGTCGAAGGGTTGCGCTGGGGTTGTCGAAATGGTGCCTTGAGCTTGGTGAAATGTGCCCTGAGCTTGTCTGAAGGGCGCATCTTACAAAGCCGTCAGCCAATCGGTGATCGCGGCTGTAACAACCGCAGGTTCCTCCTCATGCGGAAGATGACCCACGCCCGGCAGGCTGATCAGATCATGTCGTGCCTCGACCCATTTTTCGGCCGCCGTCATCGCCGGAATCGGAACGAGCTGATCGTCTTGACCGTGGATCGACAGCAGCGGTACAGATATCGGCTGTCGCAGAGCCCGGCGGAAATCACGGCCCATGCTGCGGAAGTGATTGCGGACGAACGAACGCTGGTACTCCAAGGCGCAATGCGGGCTGGGCCACAGCATGAGGGCATCTCGATAGTGACGAGCTTCCGCTGTGGTAAGAAATCCTGCTCCATCGACCGCCCGGCTGCGAAGCAATTCCTCGATGTAGAGCCCGTCCTCGGCCATGATGCGCCGCTCGGGTAGCAGCGGGACTTGAAAGAATGCCAGCGTTGAGAAGCTCGTACGCCACGGAAAAGCCAACGGATGAGGGGCGGAAACGCTCACCATCGCGCGTACCGGCGCGGGAGCGTACGCCAGCGTTGCCCAGGCAGCCATTCCGCCCCAGTCGTGGCCGACGATCACTCCGGTCGAGAATCCGAGGCTCTTGATTACTCCGCTGACATCGAAAGCTATGGTTTGCGGGTCGTATCCACGCGGTGTCTTGTCGCTCGCTCCGTACCCGCGGAGGTCCATGGCAGCCGCGCTAAAGCCGGCCTCGTCGAGCGCTGGGATCTGATGCCGCCATGCCCACCAAAACTCACCAAACCCGTGGAGCAGTACGACGAGAGGTCGGCGAGGGCTGAAGTGTTCTCCAACGGCAACGTGAAAGCGGATTCCGTTTGCCGCGATGTCGCGATGCTGCCATGGTCCAGCAAGCAGGATGTCGCGTACGCCGGCCCCTGCCATGGTGGTGAACGACCCCCTCCCCGCGGGGTTCGTAGCAGACGATCAGGTAATGGCTCTCCGTGGCGGAACGACTTCACCCTCGATCTGCGGTGCTTTCGCCGCCGCAAGCGCCTGCTCCGCCGCACCCTTGACCTCGGTTGTCGCAAGGTTGGCCTGAGCGATGGTCCGCTCCGGCGCCTTGACTCTCTTGAGAAAGAGATACCCAATGCCGGCAAGGATGCCAGCGATCAACAGGAGCGCGACGGCTACGATCAGGAACGCGAGCCAGGCGGACAGGTCAAATGCTGCTATCAGGCCGAACGCAGCAGTGATGTAGAGCAAAATCGTCGCACTCAGTGTGAAGTATCCGGCGACTCCGAACAGCCCGGCGCCCGTCCCACCATTCTTCGCAGCAGGAATGAGTTCGGTCTTGGCGAGCTCGATCTGGTCCTGTACCAGCAGCTTCACATCATCGGTGATGTTCTTGATGATGTCCCCAACTGGAAGATCAGCCACGTCCGCTCCTCTCGTTACCGGTGAGCCTATCGACCTTCAGCTGGACGTTTACCCCAAAATGGCCCCTTTGACAGACTCAACGCGCAACTAGTCCGCCGAAGCCTTGGCTGTCTCCAGATTCTCCTTGATCAAAGTCATTACCGAGGAGTCGGTCAAGGTAGTGACATCTCCCAGCTCCCGGTTCTCGGCAATGTCTCGAAGCAACCTGCGCATGATCTTGCCGGAACGGGTCTTGGGCAGCTCCTCGACCACCATGATCTGCCGCGGCTTGGCAATGGCACCAATCTCCTTTGCCACATGGGTCCGCAGCTCCTGTACCACCTCGGGGCCGCCCTCGCCTGCGTCGGCGCGCAAGATCACGAACGCTACGATGGCCTGTCCTGTCATCGGATCGGTCGCGCCAACGACCGCTGCCTCGGCGACCTTGGGGTGCGACACCAGCGCCGATTCGATCTCGGTCGTAGACATCCGGTGACCAGAAACGTTCATCACATCATCGACGCGACCAAGCAGCCAGATATCGCCGTCCTCATCCTTCTTGGCTCCATCGCCGGCGAAGTACTTCTCGGGGAAGCGTGACCAGTAGTTGTCGATATAGCGCTGATCATCACCCCAGATGGTCCGCAGCATCGCCGGCCAAGGCTTGGTGATCACGAGATAGCCGCCGTGTCCGTTGGGCACGCTCCTTGCTTCGTCGTCGACGACATCGACCTCGACCCCTGGCACAGCCTTCATGGCGGCGCCGGGCTTGCCCACGGTCACCCCAGGCATCGGAGAGATCATCTGCATGCCGGTCTCGGTTTGCCACCAGGTGTCGACTACTGGCGTACGATCACCGCCTATGTAGTGCCGATACCAGACGTACGCCTCAGGATTGATCGGCTCGCCTACCGATCCGAGGATGCGCAGCGACGACAAATCGAAGGCCTCTGGAACCTCAGCGCCCCACTTCATGAAGGTCCGAATCGCTGTCGGTGCACAGTACAAGATCGACACTCGATACTTCTCGATGATCTCCCACCAACGTCCCTTGTGCGGGGTGTCAGGGGTGCCTTCATACATCACCGATGTGGCGCCGTTCGCCAGCGGCCCGTACACCAGATAGGAGTGTCCGGTGACCCAACCGATGTCGGCGGCTGTCCAGAAAATGTCGGTCTCGGGTTTCAAATCGAAAGCTGCCCAATGGGTGTAGGAGACGCCGACCAGGTAGCCGCCGGTGGTGTGCAGAATCCCCTTCGGCTTGCCCGTACTGCCTGAGGTGTACATGACATAGAGCGGGTGCTCGGCAGGAAACGACTCGCACTCGTGTTCGTCGGATTGTTTGCCGACAAACTCGTGCCACCACAGGTCGCGTCCTTCAGTCATGGGAACGTCCTGCTTGGTCCGTTGTACGACCAGCACCTTTTCTACATCGCAGCCGTATTTCAACGCCTCGTCGACTGCCGGCTTCAACTGTGAGGCATTGCCGCGGCGGTAACCTCCATCGGCAGTGATCACAAACTTGACGCCGCAGTCGATCACTCGCGAGTAGAGCGCATCGGAGGAGAAGCCGCCGAAAACCACCGTGTGCGGTGCGCCGATCCGGGCGCATGCCAGCATCGCTACTACTGCTTCGGGGATCATCGGTAGGTAGATCGCGACCCGATCGCCAGTCTTGACACCAAGCTCCAGGAGCGCGTTCGCGGCCTGTTTGACATGACGGGTCAGCTCGGCGTAAGTGATCACTTGAGTGTCGCCAGGCTCGCCCTCGAAGTAAAAGGCAACCCGGTCGCCATTGCCGGCCTCGACGTGTCGGTCAAGGCAGTTGTACGCGGCGTTCAGGGTGCCGTCGGCGTACCACTTCGCGAACGGCGGGTTGCTCCAGTCGAGTACCTGGGTTGGCTCGGTTTGCCAGCTGATCCGTTTGGCCTGCTTGGTCCAGAATCCCTCGAAGTCTGCCTCAGCCTCGGCATAGGTTTCGACCGTGACATTGGCATGCGCCGCTAGCTCAGCGGGCGGAGGGAAGTGCCGGTCCTCGTGGAGCAGGTTGTCCAAGGCATCATCAGTCACGACTACGTCTCCTCACGAGCATCGATGATCTTCAGATGGTGCCGCGCTCCCCGAGTAGGGCGCTTTCGGCCCATCGATCTCAGCCTACAGACGCCCCAACTGCGCGCGCATCCTGGCGATTGAGGGGGACTTCGGCGATCAGAGTTTGATCCGTAGCACGTCGTCGAAGTCGTCATCGATCACCAGCTTGGAATGATCAACTTCGACCCGCCAGCACGATGTCTGGAAGGGCAGCATCAGCGGATCAGGTCGCCGCGCGGAGCTGTCGTAGAGGGCGCCAACCTCGCGCAGCAGCCGCGCGCGCGTCATGGGGTTCAGCTGGACGACTG
>DATCXA010000083.1:0-3664 GCA_036566085.1 Propionibacteriaceae bacterium | reverse complement strand
TGGCGTACGCCAGCGCGGCTCGCGCTGCGTTCATGCCACAGGCGCCATGCACGGCGCCGCCGGGATGCGCTGAGGATGACGCCAGATAGAGCCCACGGATCGGCGTGTTCGCCCGACCCAGACCCGGAATAGGCCGGAAGATCAACTGCTGATCAAGTGCCGTCGTCCCGCCGTTCAGGGAGCCGCCGACCAGGCTCGCGTTACGGCGCTCCATGTCCAATGGAGTCAGAATTCGACGCGCAATGATCCGCTCCGAAAAGCCCGGCGCGCGCTGCTCGATTCGGTCCTGCATGCGGTCGGCGAACCGCTCGGCCTCGTCGTCGTCCCAGGAACCGGTGAGATTTCCACCTGCATCGTCCAGCACGTGCAGTGGTACATGGGTGTAGGCCCACATGGACTCGGTGCCTTCCGGCGAGCGCGTCGGATCGGAGGTGGTCATCTGGCCTATCAACAAGAATGGACGGTTAGGAATACTTCCGGCGCTCAGCTCGGCAAAGCTGATCACCAGCTCCTCATAGGAGTCGGCGATATGGACTGTGCCGGGCGGGTACGGCGGTGGCGTACGCCACGGCACCGGCGTGCTGAGGGCCCAATCGACCTTGAAGGTGGCCGGGTCGCGGCGGAAACCCGCCATTTGAGCCCGCACCTTGGAGGGCAGCTCTTCGAACGTGACCAGCCGGCCGTAGAGGTGCTCGGCAGCCACATCCGCCAGCACGGCGCGCCGGACCCGCACAAGTTGATCATGAACCTGGACGCCCGCCGCGCGCCCATGCTCGATGCTGATCTTGGTCACTTCGGCATTGCAGACTACGGCACCCCCGCATGCGGTGAAGCGGTCCCGCATTGCCTCCGTGAGCTTGCCGGCGCCGCCCTCGGGAACTGGATACCCGACGGTTTGACCGAGCATGATCAACAGCAACCCGAGGAAGCCAGAGCCGGCACCATCTAGCGGAATGTCTGCGTGCAAGGCGTTTCCGGTGAGCAGCAACCGTACCGCCTGACCCCCGAAATTCGGCTCGAGGACCACACCCGCCGGAGCCAGCAGCTGGCGTACGAAAGACAAGCCGCCCACCCGCGGCAATTTGATCATGGCTCGCAGCGCGGGCCCTACTGGTGGGAAAGGTGTGACGAGGGCGTCGACCAGGGTCGGGCCGATCTTGCGCCATTGATCAACAAGGACACGCCAAGCCGCCCCGTCCCCCGGATGCTCCTCATCCAGCAGCTTGGCGGTGATATCAAGATCACGATGTAGCGTGATCCAGGAACCGTCGCCGCGAGAGTGCCCGAGTACTGCAGGAGCGTTCCGCCAACGCAGCCCGTACTCCTCCAGATGCAGCCCCTTGATCACTCGGGAGGCGTACCCCAACGGATAGAACGCGCTGAAGGTGTCGGAGACGAAATCCGGATGCAGTTCCCGATCACTGCGGACGGCCCCGCCGACTTCCGGCTGCGCCTCCAACAGCAGCGTTTCCCATCCGGCATCCACCAGTCGGTTTGCGGCTACCAGGCCGTTGGGGCCCGCACCGATGACAATCGCATCGACCTCACGAGGCAGCGTCATATTCGTATCTCAGAGCATCGGCCGTCCGCCGGTGACCGCCACCCGAGCACCGGAAATGTAGCTACCCTCATCGGAGGCGAGCAGAACGTAAACCGGCGCTAGCTCCTTGGGCTGGCCGGCCCGCCCGAGCGGGGTGTTTTCGCCGAACTTCTCCACCTTCTCTTCTGGCATCGTGGCAGGGATTAGGGGTGTCCAAATTGGTCCCGGCGCAACACTGTTGACTCGGATGCCCTTCTCACCAAGCATCTGCGCCAAGCTGGCACAGAAATTGGCGATCGCCGCTTTGGTGGCGGCGTACGGCGCCAGCTGCGGGCTGGGCATGTCGGAATTCACCGATGAACTGCCGATAATCGACGCGCCAGCCTTCATGTGCGGAATCGCGGCCTTACACAGACGGAACATGGCGCCGATGTTGGTATCGAAGGTGTAGTCCCACTCGTCGTCGGAGATCTCCTCCAGCGTCTCGTGGGTCATTTGGTACGCGGCGTTGCTGACCAAGATGTCGACGCCGCCAAGCTCATCGACCGCGGTCTGGATGATGTCCCGGCAATGCTGCGGATCAGCAATATCGCCCTTCACCAGTACGGCACGTCGGCCAGCCTTCTCGACATAATCTGCCGTGTCCTTGGCGTCAGAATCCTCGCTGAGATAAGAAATCAGCACGTCGGCGCCTTCGCGCGCATATGCGATTGCGACGGCACGCCCGATGCCCGAGTCGCCGCCAGTGATCACCGCGATCTTGCCCGTAAGCTTCCCACTGCCCTGATAGCTTTCCTCGCCGCAGTCGGGTACCGGAGTCATTTTCGACTGAACGCCCGGCACTTCCTGCTGTTGGGGGGGCTGGCTCATATCTCCTCCTTGCTTGATATTGGTGTGCTTGGGATATTGGTGTGCTGGGTCAGTTACCCGGGAATGCTGGAGCTGAACCCCTGCCGCTCCCTCCCTCCCTCAGCCGATGCCAAGCGCCCTGGAGTCCTGCCGGCCCAGGGCCTTCCCACGTCGGTTGCGGGACCTCGCTGGCTCCGGTTGAGACTGAATAAAGGCTCTAGCGGATGTCGCCCTTCGATCACGTCGGGATTTGCTCCAAACTGTGCTGCGTGCCTGAACAGAACCCTGACGGTGTGGCCGTCCGCGATGCAGATCGTTTGATCAAGTGGTTCATCGGGGTCCTGGTGATGGGAGTGGGAGTCAGCCTGCTCAGCGGTTTCGTTGTGGCGCAGAAGTGGGCGTGGCTTCCGTCGGTGGTCTTTGTTGCGGCGCTGTTGATCGCTGTGCCGGCTACTGGTCTGCTGCGGCGCGAGCGTTATGGCACTACGCGGGCTCGGAGCATGGCTTTGCTCGCGCTGGCCGGGTATCTGGCGGTCGTGGTGTGGGGATCAGTCACTGGGTGGCCGCTGGCAGTGATGATCTTGTCCCTGGGATACCTCTGGGAGGCGGCGGTGATGCTCATGTGGTCGACCCTCCGAAGTCGCGCGGACCTCAACCATGTCGCCATGGGCACAGCCTGTTTGCTGGTGGCTTCGGCATTCATGCTGCTCGGAGTGGCGGACCCGCCAGATGCATCGACGCTAGGCATGGTCGGGGGCTTGCTGGTTAGGGTCGCGTTCGTACTGCTCGGCCTCGCTGCGCTGCTGCTAGGGATTGCGTTTCTGCTGGACAGATGGTCACTAGTGGGGGTGCCATTCCTGCTCTTCGGAATCGCGGCCCTGCTGGGCGGTGTTGCGGCCTTGCTCGACGGATGGACCCTGGTGGGGGTCGCGTTGCTGATGGGCCCGCTTATGGCTCTGCTGCTCGGGGTCGCATTCCTGCTAGACAGGGGAACACTGGCTGGCGTCCCGGTCTTGCTGGGCGCAGTCGCGGCCCCACTGAGCGGTGTTGCGGCCCTGCTGGCCGGATGGACACTCGTGGGGGTCGCATTCTTGCTGCTCGGAGTCGCGCTCTTGCTAGGTGGTGTGGCGGCCTTGCTGGCCGGATGGAGACTGGTGGGCGTCCCGTTTCTGCTGCTCGGAGTCGCGCTCTTGCTGGGTAGTATCGCGGCCCTACTGGCCGGATCGACACACGTGGGCGTCGCGCTCCTGCTGCTTGGGATCGCGGCGCTGCTGG
>DATCXA010000613.1:0-6368 GCA_036566085.1 Propionibacteriaceae bacterium | reverse complement strand
GCGAGCCAATCCCTCGGCTATGACCGGATCTACGACGCAAAGGACATGGGATACCGAGGCCCGCGGTTCAGCTGGGCCACTATGCCGGATCAGTACACCCTGCTGAGATTCGAGCAGACCGAGCGTGCCGCGCGGAGCCGCCAGCCCGTCATGGCAGAGATCACCTTGGTCTCAAGCCATGCGCCCTGGGAGCCAGTACCGCGACTCATCAACTGGGGCGACGTCGGCGATGGCTCAGCCTTCGACGGCATGGCTACGGCAGATGACCCACCGGCGGCCATTCTGACGAGAAAATCCGGCCGGGTTCGCGCCGACTACCGAGCCGCCATCCAGTACTCCCTGAGCAGCCTGATCTCCTATGTGGAGGCGTACGGCGATGACAATCTTGTGATCATCTTCCTGGGCGATCATCAGCCCTCACCGATCGTCACAGGCTACGGAGTCAGCCGGGACGTACCGATCACCATCGTTGCCCGAGACCGAGCTGTGCTGTCCCGTATCTCGACCTGGGGCTGGCAGCCTGGCCTGAAGCCCAATTCAGGTGCCCCGGTCTGGCGGATGGACGCCTTCCGAGACCGATTTCTTACTGCGTTCGGACCCAAAGCTCAGCCCGCGAATAAGGCCCAAGGAGCGGGCCACCACTAGGCGCTGCGAGCGTCGGCGGATTCCAAAGCGCGACGGGTGAGCAGCCAACGGACGCTATCAGGACTGTGTAGTGCTGCCACCAGCGGCAGTGATCTTCTCCCTCGCCGAGGCGGAGAATGCGTGGGCAGTCACCTGCAGCGCGACCGAAACGTCCCCGGTGCCGAGGATCTTGACGCGCGCCCCGGAGCGTACCGCACCGGCAGCAACCAGATCCGCTACGCCCACTGTGCCGCCGTCGGGGAACAACTGGCCCAAACGTTCGAGATTGACCACCTGGTATTCCTCGCGGAACGGGTTCTTGAAACCCCGTAGCTTCGGCAGCCGCATGTGCAGCGGCATCTGGCCGCCCTCGAAGTTTTCGGGCACGTTGTGACGTGCGCCGGAGCCTTTGGTGCCCCGACCGGCGGTCTTGCCGCGTCTGCCGGCCTCGCCGCGGCCCACGCGAATCTTGGGACTTTTGGCTCCCGGCGCCGGCCGAAGGTGGTGAACCTTCAACGCCATGTCAGTCGACCTCCTCCACGGCCACCAGATGGGCAACCGTCTTGATCATGCCGCGAACCTCCGGCCGGTCCTCGCGCGTCGCGGAGTCGCCGACCCGCTTCAGCCCTAACGTCCGCAAGGTGTCCCGCTGGTACTGCTTGCCGCCGACGGCACTTCGGACCTGGCGAATCTTCAACTGCGCCATCATGAGCTCACCGCCTCACGAGCCCGCAATAAGGCGGCCGGCGCTACGTCTTCGACAGCCTTGCCGCGACGCTTCGCCACAGCTTCCGGCTGTTCCAGATTCTGCAGTGCGGCGACCGTGGCATGCACCACGTTGATGGCGTTAGGCGAGCCGAGCGACTTCGCCAACACGTCGCGTACCCCGGCGCACTCCAGCACCGCACGTGCAGAACCGCCAGCGATCACACCGGTACCAGGGGAGGCCGGACGCAACAGCACCACACCGGCCGCCTTTTCGCCCTGCACCGGATGCGGGATGGTGCCTTGAATCCTCGGCACATTGAAGAAGTGCTTCTTCGCCTCCTCGACGCCCTTGGCGATAGCTGCAGGCACCTCCTTGGCCTTGCCATAGCCCACGCCGACATTGCCGTCGCCATCGCCGACCACAACAAGCGCAGTGAAGGAGAACCGGCGGCCACCCTTTGCGACCTTGGCGACGCGGTTGATCGCCACCACGCGCTCGATGTAGTTGCTCTTCTCGGGGGCGGGGCCACGACGATCGTCACGGCCGCGACGGTCCCCGCCGGCACCACCAGTGCGGCGCTGGGTTCCAGTCAATTCCTTACCTTCCGTTCCGGTCGAGGTGCTTGCAGCCTCGACCCAATATCGTCGTTCTTAGAATCCGAGCCCGCCCTCGCGAGCCCCATCCGCCAATGCCGCAACGCGACCGTGGTAGGAGTATCCGGCGCGGTCGAAGACCACCTTCTCAATGCCGGCAGCCTTGGCGCGCTCGGCGATGAGACCGCCAACTTGCTTGGCCTTCTCGGACTTGTCCCCGCCCGTCGCTCGCAGCGGCGCTTCCATGGTGGAAGCAGAGGCAAGCGTACGTCCCTGAGTATCGTCGATGACTTGAGCGGAGATGTGTCGGGCGGAGCGAGTCACCACAAGTCGCGGACGCTCTGGGGCACCGAAGACCTTCTTGCGTACGCGAATTTGCCGCCGCGCTCGCGCAGCGCTTCTCGGCGCCATGCGTTTGTGTTGGGACAGCGATACCGCCATCGTCACTTACCAGCCTTTCCAACCTTGCGACGGACTCTTTCACCCGCGTATCGGACGCCTTTGCCCTTGTACGGCTCGGGCTTGCGGATCTTGCGGATGTTGGCCGCAACTTCTCCGACTCGTTGCTTGTCGATGCCGAGCACCGAGAATCTGGTCGGCGTCTCGACATTGAACGTGATGCCTTCCGGCGCGATCACCTTGACCGGGTGGCTGTAGCCAAGCGCAAACTCCAGCTCCGTCGGGCCTCTCGAGATGACCCGGTAGCCGACCCCGACGATCTCAAGCTTCTTCTCATAACCAGTCGTCACACCCGTCACCATGTTCGCTACCAACGTGCGTGTGAGTCCGTGCAACGACTTGCTCTCCCGCTCATCGTCGGGCCGAGTGACTTCCAGTTCGCCGTTTTCCCCGCGCGCGATCTTGATCGGCTCGGCGACGCGATGCTCGAGCGAACCCTTGGGGCCCAGGACCTTGACCAGCTGACCGTCAACGGTTACCTCGACGTCGGCGGGTATAAGGACCGGCATCCTGCCAATGCGCGACATTTCTCTACCTCCTCGTTCCGCCGGTCACCACACGTACGCGAGGACTTCGCCGCCGACGCCATTGTTGTGAGCCTGTCTGTCGGTCTGCAGGCCCTGAGACGTCGAGATGATTGCGATGCCGAGACCGCCAAGCACCTTGGGAAGTCCGCTCGTTTTGGCGTACACCCGAAGGCCGGGCTTGGAGATCCGGCGTACCCCGGCAATGGAACGCTCCCGGTTCTGGCCATACTTCAAGGTGATCGACAAGGTCTTGCCGACATGGCCTTCGGCGGGCTCGCTCACCTCGTAGCCGGCGATGTAGCCCTCATTGGTCAGGATCTCGGCGATTTCCACCTTGATCTTGCTGTGCGGAATGGTCGCTGTCTCGTGGTACGCCTGGTTGGCGTTCCGGATCCTGGTCAGCATGTCCGCAATCGGATCTGTCATGGTCATGGGTTGGGTGTTCTACTTTCTCGGAGTGGTTTCCATCGGGACCTGTTCCGTTGGGACCCTGTCGTTGTGGCCCCTGTCATTGTGGGCTTGGTCGGGGTTGGGCGCTGCGCTGCTGGTGTCCGGTGCAGCTGAGCCGCGACGTCCGGTCCTCCGTTGCGGTGCCGCCCAGGGGCGACCCTGTCGAGTCCGGTCGCTTGCCCCGAGCGCGGCAAGGATAAGGGACGAATCAGGCATCGGTGATCACCACGACGATTTCGTGATACCGGGCAACTCGCCCTTGTGCGCCAGCTCGCGTAGACAGATGCGACACAGGCCGAACTTGCGATAGACCGCCTTGGGCCGACCGCATCTCTGACACCGGGTGTAGGCGCGAACCTGGAACTTCGGCTTGCGAGCTTGCTTGACTCTGAGCGCTGTCTTGGCCATGGATTTCCTCCTTCTCAGTTCGCCCGGAACGGGAAGCCCAGATGGCGCAGCAGCGCCCGGCCCTCGTCGTCATTGGTGGCTGTCGTCACGAAGGTGATATCCATCCCCCGTACTCGGTCGATCCTGTCCTGATTGATCTCGTGGAACATGACCTGCTCGTTAAGACCAAACGTGTAGTTGCCCTTGCCGTCGAACTGCTTCGGCGATAGGCCGCGGAAGTCACGGATCCGGGGGAGCGCCAGCGTCAGCAGCCGATCGGCGAACTCCCACATCCGCGTCCCGCGCAGTGTGACGTGTGCACCAATGGGCATGCCCGCACGCAGCTTGAACTGGGCAATCGACATCCGTGCCCGAGTGACCACCGGCTTCTGCCCGGTGATCGTTGCCAGATCGCGGACCGCGCCATCGATCAGCTTGGAGTCGCGTGCTGCCTCGCCGACGCCCATATTCACCACGATCTTGACCAGACCGGGGATCTGCATAACGTTCTTGATCTTGAACTCGTCACGCAAGGCAGGCGCGATCTCGTCGCGGTAGCGCTGCTGGAGCCTGGGCAGGCTCCGCTCGCCGTTCGCCGCTGGACGCTCAGTCGTCGGAGTCGCCATTAGATTTCCTCCCCGGTCGCGCGAGCGATCCGTACGCTGCGGGTCGACTTGTACTCAGATCCGTCGGGGCGCCGCTTCGTCACCTCGACTCGGTCGTAACCGATCCGAGTGACGACCTCCTCGCCCTCGGGGTTCTTCACAACCAGCTGCACGTTCGAGGCGTGGATCGGCGCCTCCGAGGAGACGATGCCGCCCTTGGTTGTCTGGCGTGCTTGGGGTTGAGCAGCGGTATCACGTAGATGCCGTTTGACGATGTTGACCCCAGCAACTGTCACCTTGTTGCGCTCCGGATAGACGGCGATCACTTCACCGATCAAACCGCGATCTTTACCGCTGATCACCTTGACGCGATCACCCTTGCGGATCTGCAGACTGCCGTTCTTCTTGTCAACGTTGTTCTCTTGGGATTTCTTTTCGGACATGATTCAAAGCACCTCCGGTGCCAGCGAGATGATCCGCATGAAGCGCTTTTCGCGCAGCTCTCGACCAACCGGGCCGAAAATGCGGGTGCCACGTGGCTCGCCGTCGTTTCTCAAGATCACCGCGGCGTTCTCATCGAACTTGATGTAGGAGCCGTCGGTGCGGCGATGCTCCTTCGCGGTACGTACGACCACCGCCTTGACGATCTCGCCCTTCTTGACGTTGCCGCCAGGGATGGCGTCTTTGACCGTAGCGACGATGATGTCGCCGATGCCCGCATACCGGCGGCCGGATCCACCGAGCACCCGGATGCACAAGATCTCCTTGGCGCCCGTGTTGTCGGCGACCTTGAGCCGCGACTCCTGCTGGATCATCTCTGCTCTTTCTCTCCTCAGACTTCTCAGAACGGAGTTGAGTTATAGGTCAACTGGGTTCTGACAAGTCGGTGTAACTACTTGGCTTTCTCGATAATTTCCACCAGGCGCCAGCGCTTGGTGGCGCTTATCGGCCGGGTCTCCATGACCCGTACCCGATCACCGATGGCGGCGGCGTTTTGCTCGTCGTGTGCCTTCAGCCGGCTGGTCTGGCGCAGCACCTTGCCGTAAAGGCGGTGCTTGACCCGGGCCTCGACGGCGACCACAACGGTCTTATCCATCTTGTCGCTGACCACATAGCCCTCGCGGATCTTCCGCCGGCTGCGTTCTGCGTCGGTCGTTTTCTCGGTCGTTTTCTCGGTCATTCCTCAACCTCCTCGGCATCCGGATCATCGATGATCCCGAGCTCCCGCTCGGTCAACACCGTGTAGATCCGCGCGATGTCCTTCCGTACGGCGCGCAGCCGACCGTGCGACTCGAGCTGACCCGTGGCCGCCTGAAACCGAAGTGTGAAAAGCTCCTCCTTGAGCTCGTTCACCTTGGTATTCAGCTCGCTTCGGCTCAAATTGCGGAGCTCAGCGGCGGTAGCAGCCTTGGCCATCAGATATCACCTGCCTCACGCTTGATGAACCGCGCCTTCATCGGCAGCTTGTGGATCGCCAGGCGCATTGCCTCGCGGGCCACGTCCTCATTGACCCCGGAAAGCTCGAACAGCACCCGGCCAGGCTTGACATTGGCAATCCACCACTCAGGTGAGCCTTTGCCCGAACCCATCCGGGTCTCGGCTGGCTTCTTTGTCAGCGGACGATCGGGATAGACGTTGATCCAGACCTTGCCGCCGCGCTTGATGTGACGAGTCATGGCGATACGCGCCGACTCGATCTGCCGGTTCGTGAGGTAGGCACCCTCCATCGCCTGGATGCCGTAGTCGCCGAAAGCCAGACTGGTGCCGCCCTTGGCCGCACCGGTCCGTTTGGGGTGGTGCTGCTTGCGGAACTTGATTTTGCGTGGAACCAACACCGCTCAGCCCTCCTGTCCCGAGGTCTCGGTCGGTGCACTGGCAGCGCCAACCTCTGCCGGTGTTGGTTCGGGTGCACTTTCGGCAGGCACATTCTCGGCAGGCACATTCTCGGCGGGCGTGCCTTCGGCGCGAGTCAATTCAGGCGCGCCTTCGGCGCGAGTCAATTCAGGCGCGCCTT
>DATCXA010000023.1:0-2430 GCA_036566085.1 Propionibacteriaceae bacterium | reverse complement strand
GGAAGACCGAGATCGCATTGCCCGCGACCTGCATGATCATGTGATCCAGCGACTATTCGCCGCAGGGCTCAGCCTGCAAAGCACTGCCGGGACGGTCGACGACAGGGCCAAGCAACGCCTGATGCGTACTATCGAGGAGCTTGACGAGACGATCAAGCAGATCCGGACCACCATCTTCGCGCTCCATGAGGACTCGTCGCCGTCATTGCGTGGTACGGCGCTCGCGGTTGTGGACCAACTGACACCGCTGCTGCCGGTCCGCCCAAACCTGGTATTCGCCGGGCCGCTGGACACCGTTGCCGATGATGCGATCATCACCGATGTTGAGGCCGTGCTGCGGGAGTCATTGATCAATGTCTCCAAACATGCTCATGCCACGGAGATCCGGATACGGGTGCAAGCCGACGAGAATCGCTTGGAGTTGACCGTCATCGACAACGGGATCGGTTTGGGGGAAAGCACGCGCCGCAGCGGCTTGGCGAATCTGAACCGGCGGGCTGAGCGTCGTGGCGGCTATCTCGATGCGGGCAGTTCACCGGACGGGGGACTCCGGCTGCAATGGTCGATTCCGATCGATCCGTAAGGACTCTCCCGAGAGTGGTGTGATCACCGGAGGGTGAGGATAGCTAGCGCGCCAAGACAGGCAGCGATAGCACCGATGGTTACAAGGTAGAAGGCGGCGGATACGCCGTGGACTTGGTATGGACCCATCAACTGGGAGTGGCGTGCCACCAGGTACATGAACACCAGGGGCAGCAGCAGGACGGCGTTCAATACCTGGGTCAAAACCAGCACGGCGATCAGCGGCATGCCCGGCACAAGGACGATCCCCATAGCGAGCCCGGCGACGGCAATGTAGCTGCCGTAGAACAACGGGGCACCGCGAGGTCCGTCATCGAGGGCTCCCTCGTGCCCGATGAATTCGCTAATCGAATAGGCGGTGGACAGTGGCAGTACGGCGCTGGCAAGGACCGCAGCGCCGATGACGCCGATCGCGAAGAGGGTGCGGGCGTACGGCCCCGCCAAGGGGGCGAGGGCTTCGGCGGCGTCGGCAGCGGAATTCACATGGAGGCCGTGTGCGTGCAGGGTGGCGGCGCAGGTGATGATCACGAAGAGGCCGATGACCCCGGAGCCGACGACCGGCAAGATCGACGATTTGAGTGTCCAGAACATCTCGAGCCAGCAGCAGTTCCCGAGCCTCCAGGTTGGGATCTGGCAGCGAGGCATAGGTCGAGAGTCCTGCTTGGTCGACAGCAAGCACTACCTGCTCATCGCCGTAAGTGGCCACGTGCGGCCACTGTAGGAGATGGTGGATGCGGGCCCACGGCGAGCCGGTGAACGATGGGGTGCGCGATGTCGTACAGGACCGTCAGGTCAACGACCTGGCAATGTGAACACCGTCGGAGCTGTGAACCGGCCGGCCCAACTGCCCGCTCAGGTAGACAGGTGGAGCGGTCCGCATCAGCCGGTGCGAGCTTCATTACGCCAACGTTCCAGGACCCTCGGTATTTCTTCGACCAAGAACTCGAAGAATCGGGCGGTTTCCTCCAGTCGCCGACCGGCGCCCGTGTTGGCTCCCACCACATCGACGCCCTCACGACTCAGCTTGGCCCACTGGCGCAGCTCGTGCTCCCGATGCCCGACCATTTCGTACCAATCATCGGACAGCAGTCGGTAGACGTCACGCCGCTCACCCGGCAGGTGCGCCCGCGTAACGAGATGCAGCTGAACGAGATAGCGCACGGCACCAGAGATTGCGGCCGGGCTTGCCCGCAACGCCGTAGCCAACTTTGCGGAGGTGGCAGATCCGTCGTCTCGACTCAGCAATAGTGCAAACACCCGGGACGCCATTCTCGGCATCCCGCTCGCCACCATGACCGCAGCGAAGCGTTCGACGAATTCGTCGGTCGGTTTCTCCTCCGGTTGCACCTCCATGGATTGGAAGCCTACACAAAAACCAGAATATTCAGAAGTTAGTGAACAATGTGTACGCTGGCAGCATGTCTGATGTGATCAGCGTGCGTGGGCTGGTGAAGGACTTCGGACGGACCCGTGCCCTCGACGGTCTGGATCTCAGCGTCACACAAGGAGAGGTCCATGGCTTCCTCGGCCCAAACGGTGCGGGTAAGTCAACAACCATTCGTATCCTGCTCGGACTCTTGCGCCCCACGGCCGGGACCGTCCGCCTCCTCGGTGGCGATCCGTGGGCCGAAGCAACCGCGCTGCATCGCCGGCTGGCTTACGTTCCTGGCGAGGTCACCTTGTGGCCGCAGCTTACCGGCGGTGAGGTGATCGACCTGCTCGGCCGGCTGCGCGGCGGCGTCGCCCCGGAACGCCGCGATGAGATGTTGGAACGGTTTCAGCTTGATCCGACAAAGAAAGGTACTGCGTACTCCAGAGGCAATCGGCAAAAGGTGGCACTGGTGGCGG